>CALWZX010000040.1 GCA_944386125.1 uncultured Clostridia bacterium
GTTGTTGAAATCATTAGTCCTATAATTAGAAACATTAGAAATTCTATCATAAACACCACCTCACTTTCCCAGAGTTGACCTCTGTTATATGTAAAGTGGAAACCACATCTGCTTATTCTCATTTCCTATGTTAATTAGTATAGTATATTTCTACTTTATTGTCTAGCGAACAAAACAATTTTTTACAAAAAAATCCAAGATTTACTGATTAACATTTTAAAATATTAACCAATAAATCTTGGAAGTTTATTGTCCTATGAATATTTCATTTATTGCCTTGGTTTCTGATTTTTTACAAATTCTATGACTATTTTCATATAGTTTATGGCCTTATAGGCAGATTATTTAATTTTATGTACTCTTACTCTTGTAATATTTTCAAGTATATCTTATGCTGATTTTAATTCAAGGCGTAATTTATCTGCTATCATCGCGATAAATTCACTATTTGTTGGCTTTCCTTTGCTTGCAGATACAGTATATCCAAATATATTTTCTACTGTAGCAGGTTCTCCTCTTCCCCATGCTACTTCTATAGCATGACGAATGGCTCTTTCTACTCTTGAAGGGGTTGTTCCATATTTATCCGCTATTTCTGGATATAATTGTTTAGTGATTTGATTAATAATATCTATATTATTTACTACCATAATAATTGCTTCTCTTAAATATTGATATCCTTTGATATGAGCTGGTACTCCTACCTCATGTATAACATTAGTAACTAATGCTTCTAAATTTTCTTCATTCTTTTTGTTCTCTGGGGATATTTCTATGTATTGTTGCTTTATCTCCCTTGATAAGTAATTTCCTTTTTCTTTTTCTGGTTGATAGTATTTTAGTTCTTTAATTCTTTTTATTAATAACTTTATTTCAAAAGGTTTAACTATATAATATTCTGCGCCTAAGTTGATAGCTCTTTGAGTAATTTTATCTTGGCCTACTGCTGATAACATAATAACAATTGGTCTCTTTTCTAAAACCATTTCTTGCATTCTTTCTAAAACACCTAAACCGTCTAAATGAGGCATAATTACATCTAACAATACAATATCTGGCTTTTGTTCGGAGATAATTTTGCATGCTTCTTCTCCATCTTTTCCCATTCCTACAATTTCCATGTCTTCTTCTTTACTTAGATAATTTTTTAAAGTATTTGCAAAATCTAAATTATCATCTGCAATTACTATTTTTAGTTTTTCCTTCACTTTTGTTCCCCCTTCAAACTTATTTTTACTGTAAAATTTTTACAGTTTTCATTATAGTCTTTTTATTTTCATTTTGCAATACTTTTCTGGAAATTTTTTCAAATTATTTTAATTTTATTTTATTTTTCACTATTTTATATAAATTATTTTTACACTTTTTTACTTTATCTTCGTATCATTTTTTCTGTTTTTACTTGAAAATTATCTACTTTAAATTGAAGGGAATCTTTTTCTAAAAATTGTTTCCATAAATCTTCTTTTTGTAAGAAGGTTACTTCTAAATCTATTTTTACTTTTTGTTCATATTCTATATGAATTATTTTTAATTCTTGTTTTTTACAAAAATATTTACATTTTTCTAATTCTGCATAATCTAATTCGATTTCTATTACATACCCAGGCTCTTCTATGACATATGTTGCTACATCTAATACTTTTTGTGTTGCTTCCGAATAAGCTTTTACCAATCCTCCTGTTCCTAATAGAATACCTCCGAAATATCGTGTAACTACTACTATTACATTGATTAACTCTTTTTTCGCCAAAATATTTAATATTGGTCCTCCTGCTGTTCCAGATGGCTCTCCATCATCACTCATTCTTTCTATTATTTGACCATTTTCCAGAACACGATAAGCAAAACAATTATGTCTGGCATCTCTATATTGTTTTTTTATTTCTTTTAAAGTTTCCTCTGCTTCTTCTACTGAAGAAACATATTGTAAATTGGCAATAAATTTTGATTTTTTTTCTATAATTTCTTCCTTTTTATTCTCTCTTATTGTCTTTCCCATTTTTACCTCTTTATTCTAACAACATTCCTGCAGTTACACCTGTAGAAAATGCAATTTGTAAATTAAAACCTCCTGTATAGGCATCTACATCAATAATTTCTCCTGCGAAATATAAACCATGAATTAGTTTGGATTGCATTGTTTTTGGATTAATTTCTTTTGTAGAAATTCCTCCTGCAGTTATAATGGCTTCCTCAATCCCTCGAAATCCTTGAATTCCAATTGAAAATTCTTTTATATTCTCTATTAAAGTTTCTCTTTCCTTCTTAGTTAGTATATTTACTTTCTTAGTCTCTTCTATATGAGATACTTGAATCATTACAGGTATTAGTTTTTGAGGTAATAAATCCACTAATGCATTTTTTATTTCTTTATTCTTATACTTTTCAAAATCTCTTAAAATTCTAGCATCTAGCTTTTCTTTAGATAAAGCAGGTTTTAAATCAATACGTAATTTTATTTTGTGTGACTCCATTAATTTATCTACGTTTTTATATCTTAATAAATGAGCTGAACTACTTAATATAATTGGTCCAGATACTCCAAAATGCGTAAATAACATCTCTCCAAAATCTTGGTATATTTCTTTTTTACTACTAGAATCTATTATTTTTATTTGTACATTTTTTAGACTTAAACCTTGTAACTGTTTACATATATTTAAAGAATCTTTTTCTGCTATTAATGGTACTAAAGATGGTTTAATTTTCTGTATGGTATGTCCTAATTCTTTAGCTAAAGTATATCCATCTCCTGTAGAACCTGTTGCAGGATAACTCATCCCCCCTGTTGCTAATATTATTTTATCTGCTTGTATGATTTCTTGATTATTGCATCTTACTCCTGTAACTTGATTGTTTTCTACTAATATTTCCTCTACTTTTTTATTACATTCTACTTTTACCTTATATTTTTTTAATTCTCTTTGTAGTGCCATTAATACATCCATAGATTTATCAGAAACAGGGAAAATTCTATTTCCCCTTTCTTCTTTTACTTCTACTCCTTGCTCTTTTAATAACTGAATTATATCTATATTATTAAAATTTTGAAAAGCACTATATAAAAATTTACCATTTCCCGGAATATTTTTTATAAATTCTTCTATTGGCAAACTACTAGTAATGTTACATCTACCTTTTCCTGTAATTAATAACTTTCTTCCAAGCGAATTCATTTTTTCTAGAATTATAACTTGTTTTCCTTGTTTAGCAACAGTAATGGCAGATAACATTCCAGCTGCTCCTCCACCTATAACAATGACTTTCATTTTTTTCCTCTTTATCTTTTTTCTAATTCTTGAACTGCTCTTAAAACTCCTAATTTTCCATATTCATAGGTTAATCCTCCTTGCATATACGCAATATAAGGAGGTCTAATTGGTCCATCACATGATAGTTCTATTGAAGAACCTTGTGTAAAAGCACCTGCGGCCATAATTACTTGATCTGTATAACCTGGCATGTCCCAAGGCTCTGGAATAGACTGAGAATCAATTGGAGATCCCATCTGAATTCCCTGACAATAACGAATTAACTTTTCCTTATCTTCAAAAATAATATTTTGTACAATATCAGCTCTTTCATCAGTAGCCTCTGGCTCTGTTTTATAACCTAACAATTCTAACATTTTACTTGCTAAAATAGCGGTTTTTAAGCTTGCAGCAACTACAGAAGGAGCCATAAATAAACCTTGTAATAAAAGTTTATTCATTCCTAAAGTTGGACCTACTTCTTTTCCTTCTCCTGGAACTGTTAATCTTTCTGCTGCTAGCTCTACTAAATCTCTTCTTCCTGCTATATAGGCACCATTAGGTGCAATTCCTCCTCCTAAATTTTTTATCAAAGAGCCTACTATAATATCAGCACCTACTTCTAAAGGTTCTTGTTTTCCTACAAATTCACAATAACAGTTATCTATCATGATAATTACTTGTGTATCTACTTTTCTAATACATTCTATTACTTTTTTTACTTTTTCTAAAGAAATACTTTTTCTAGTACTATATCCTTTAGAACGTTGTATTTTAATGACTTTAACTTTACTTTTAAGCAATCTGTTAGTAATTGCTTCATAATCAAAATCATCTTGCTTTAATTCAATTTGTTCAAAGCAAACACCATAAGATTTGAGCGAACTAGGATTTTCTACTATACCTATTACTTCATCTAGGGTATCATATGGTTTTCCTGAGATACTAAGAAGAGTATCTCCTGGTCTTAGAAAAGCAAATAAAGCTACTGTTAAGGCATGAGTTCCTGAAATAAACTGCCCTCTTACTAAGCTATCTTCTGCATGTAGTACTTGTGCAAAAACTTTTTCTATAGCTTCTCTACCTATATCTCCGTAACCATATCCTGTTGTAGTTCCAAAATGCATATCTGCAATATGATTATCTTGAAATGCCTTTAATACCTTCATACTGTTATAACCACATATTTCTTCTACCTTTCTAAATTGTGGCTGTATTTCTTGTTCTGCTTTATTACAAAGTTCTTCAATTTCTTTTTTTATTCCTATTTCTTGATACATACTTATTCTTCCTCTTCTTTTATTAATTCATCTGTATAATACTCAAAACCATAACCGGCATTTTGTTTACAATATTTAGATATAAATTCTGGTTCTAATGCATTAATTTCATATATTGGTTCTACTATTATATTTCCTTCTTGATTGATAACTCCCCATTTTCCATCTTGTTTAATTCCCGCATAACCATATTGATTAAATTCTGTTACCATATCATATTTAGGCTCTACCTTCATTTCTCCTACTTGATTTACAAATCCCCATTTTTCCCCTTGTTTTACTGCTAATAACTGTTTTTCTGGGAATATTGTTTGATTAGAAATGATATTACCATTGTTATCAAAATATTGTCTATCTACATCTGAAACTAGTTTTATATAATTATCTTCTATATACATAGTTGCATTTTGCATACTATATACTTTTTGCATATCTTGATTATATATTTCCATAGTATTATTTTCTGTATTAATTGTTTGTAATATATTTTTATCTTGTACACGTTGAATAACATTATATATAAAATCTAATTCATATTTTTGTTCTGCATTGACTACTCCTAATTTTCCATTTTGTGTACATATAAAATAATTTTTAAAAGCATATTCTATATATTCAAAAGTATTTTGTATAATGGTTTGTTTTTGTTTATCTATTACTCCATATTTTCCCTCTTGATTGATTGTAATAAAATAATTTTCATTTGTTGTATAGATAATATCTACAAAATCCGATTTTTCTTGTTCTTCTCCCTTATCATTATAAAATACTGTGTTTCCATCTTTAGTAGCTTTTATTATTTTCCCTGAAAATTGAATATCATCATATTCTGTGTTTAATATTATTTTTCCTTGTAAATCAATAACACCTTGTTTTCCATTTCTATTAACAGTGAATAAATTATTCACTTTATTATAAATTAATTTTTCATAATCATGAGGAATTAGCAATGTTTGATTCTGATAAACACCTATTTTTCCATTTTTCATTGCTATTACATATATTTCTTTATCTTCTAAAATAGAGTTAATTCTTTCTATTTCGTTATACTCTACTTCTAACATCTTTTTTCCTTGAGAATTGATATATCCATATCGATATCCCTGCTCTGTTTTGTTAGCTACAATATATCCTTCTTTCTCATTTTTACTAGAAGTATTATAATAACCATCTGCTTCAATTAAGTCGTACTCCGTAGGAACAATTATGGTACCTTTCATATTCATTAAACCATATTTTCCATTTTGCTTAATAAGAAGCATACCTTCTTTATAAGGAAGACTTTCAATTGACTCATATATAGGTTCTACAATTTCTTTTCCTGAAAAATCTATAATACCATATTTGTCTCCTTGTTTCGTCTTTAATATACTTTTCTCAAAAGGTAACTCATTTGTTATTTCTGAGAATATAAATGGTTGTACTTGCTCGTATTGAGAATATAATTGTTCTTTTTTATCGTTATATACAATAGTTTCATAATTTTTATTTATTTCATCATATACTTCATAACATACAAATACTGGTTTTGATGGATTTGGAATCATTATCATTGCATATTGTGGTTCTATAATAATGTTTCCTTCTTTATTGATAACACCATATTTTCCTTCTTCATATATTTTAAAGTATTGGTATTCTTTCACTTCTTCTATTTCATAATTTCTTTGACTTTGCCTATATATACCTATTGCTACTATAACTGCTATAAGTAGGATAATTACTCCCACTACTGCTCCTATTACCTTTTTTTTGGATTGTTTATTTTTTTTATTTTTTTTCTCCATTTCTTATACCCCCAATACCATATTTTGCTATAGTTTACAAGCTTTTACCCATAGAATACGTTTATCAGAAAATTCTTCTATTTTATAAAGGACATCTTTTGTCTCTATTTCAGGTTTTTCTCCTTCTTCTGGAATTCTTCCTAATAATTCTAATAAATAGCCAGATAATGTATCATATTCCCCTTCTGGGATATTAACATTTAATATTTTCTTTACTTGGTTAATAGAAACTGTTCCATGAATACGATATGTATTATCATCTATTTTTTCATAATCATTTTCCACTTCATCATATTCATCAAAGATATTTCCAACAATTTCTTCTAATAAATCTTCCATCGTTACAATTCCTGCAGTTCCTCCATATTCGTCTATTACAATTGCCATTTGTTTTTTATTTTTTTGTAAATCTTTAAATAATTCATTGATTGGTTTAGATTCTGATACAAAATAAGCTTCTCTACATATTTCTGATATAACAATTTTTTCATGATTACTTAGTTTTTTTAATATATCTTTAACAAATAGTATTCCTTTTATATTATCTATTGTTTCTTCATATACAGGTATTCTACTATATGTTAATTCATTAATTTCATTAAATATTTTATTCAAATCTTCATGTATTTCAATAGCATATACTTCTGTTCTATGTGTCATAACTTCTGAAACTGTTTTATCATTAAACTCAAAAATGTTATTAATCATCATTTTTTCATCTTGTTCTATAGTCCCTTTTTCTTCACCTTCGTCTACCATCATTTTTATTTCTTCTTCTGTAACAATTTCTTCTTCATTTTCAGAAATTCCAAAAATTTTAGAAATAACATTTGTTACCATCGTTAATATTTTTACAAATGGTGCTGCTAATATAGAAATAAAACGAATTACCCCTATTGTAGCATACGAAATTTTTTCATAATATTTCATACCTAGTCGTTTTGGCACTAATTCTCCAAATACTAATGTAAAAAAGGATAGTATAATAGTGATTACTACTATAGCTATTGCCCTAAAAGTTTCTACGGCAATCATTGGCAACAATTGGTTAAGCCAAACTGCTAAATCTTGTGCGAAAGCATCTGCCGCAAAAGCACTAGATAAAAAACCTGCTAGTGTAATTCCTATTTGTATGGTGGCTAAGAATTTACTAGGTTCTTTTAACATTTTAGCAATTTGCATTGCTTTTTTATTTCCTGCTTGTGCTTGTTTTTGTATTTTTGCATCATTTAATGAAATAAAAGCTATTTCTGTGGCTGCAAAATATGCATTACATAAAATCAGTACCAATAATATAAGAAGTTGTGACATGATTTTCCCTCTTTTCTTTGGTATATATTATTACCATTTTCATAGCTTTTATTATATTTGAAATTACTGTCATTGTCAAACTATTTCATATGACTTTTTCTTGTTTTTGACAAGTAATCATTACTGTTTTATTTCTTTGTATTATATATTTTGCATAATTTACATATTGCCATATGCTAACCAGCAAAATAGTTAATATCATAATCTTTACAATCACTTTTTTCATAAATCCCTACTTTACTTGTTTTGATAGAACTTTGATTTCCATTTTACAATCTTTCGTTTCCTGATTGTCAATTTCTATATAAAAAAAATCTACTTGTTTTTTATCTTGTGGTAAAAGATATGTCCCACTTCTTCCTTCTTTTAGTTCTACTAATTCTACAACTTCTTGTTTTAGTTTATATAATTGATATTGTATATTTTCTGGATGATCTACACTTATTTCTATATAATATTGCATTTCTAGTTCAGAAATTTTATTTTCTTCATTGTAATTTTTCACTTCAAAAAAATACCTAGATTTCTTTTTAGATACATCTATATTAAGAGATTCTTTTCCTTCTAGTTCCACAATAGGATTTGCAATATTGGCTATTCCCATTCCTTCTACAGATGTTACATATTTAGCTATTGTGTGACCTGCCATAGAAATTATACATAGTATTATTATTAAAAAGAAAATGACAATTCTTCTTTTGTTTTTTGGAAATTGAATGACTTTCTTTTTATTTTGCATATTTTTATATCATTAGTATAATCATAAGAAATAGTAAAATAATCAATATCCAACTATACTGTACGATATATCCTAATATAGTAGAATGAAACACCACCTTCCCTTCTATTGTTTCTGGTAAAACTCTACCTTTATCCTCTATGTTATTAAAATCTCCTTTAGTAACATATCCTTCATTTGTTTTTTCTATGATGCGATGAGTGACATAATAAAATTCATCTACTTGATAAGTAATCATATCACCTTTTTCATATTCTGGTTGTTCCTTGATGATAATGGCATCCCCTATTTTTAAAGTAGGCAACATACTGCCCGAATCTATAATCCATATACTAAAACCAAATAATTTTATTTTTTGATTAGGCATATTACTTTTTATGCACCCTATTCCTAATAATAGGAGAACCATTACCACTATAAATATTGCTTGTTTTCTTCTTTTTTTTAGCATTATATTTCTGGATTTACCTGTGTTCCTGTAACTAATATTTGAAATGCGTATTCTTCTAGGTTCATTCCATCTTTTGTATCTTGTGCATCATATTTTACAGAGTTTTCTTGATTTGTTGTTTCATAATCCCACTGCCATCCTATAGTAAAAGTAATTCTTTTATTTTCCGCTTCAACAGGAATTGTTCCTTTCAATAATTTATCAAGTTCTTCTATTTGAAAAAACTTTTGACCTTGATATGTAAAATACATATTTTGTGGTTTTGTATAACCTTCATCATTGAAGGTTATTGCGTAATCAATAGAAGTTTCACTACCAGTTGCATCAATAACAATATCAAAATTTCCTCTTGTTCCTGGAGCAATTCTTCCTTCTACTAAAGATGTTTTGTCATATGTTTCACCTAACTGAATATTAGCCATTTGTGTAGTTTCTCCATTGACTGCAAATATCCATTTTCCTACCTGTATTCTTCCCGTTCCTTCTACTTTTGTAAAATACTTTGAATATGTATATCCTCCTATAATACTGAGAATTAGTAATAGTATTAAACAAAGAACTACTAATATCTTTCGCTTATATTTTGTTTTTTTCATGTTTCTCCTTTCTTTACTTCTTCTGCTTGTACACAAATTCTATATTCTGGCATATTTTCTGCACAAGTAATTAATGTAATTTTATTTTCATTACTATTTTGTAAATAGGTCCAATCTGTTTCTAGTATACATGCATTTATTTTTACTTCGTATATTTTCTCTTCTCCCTTATATTGGTATATGATAGTATCTCCTATTTTTAGATTTTTAATGAGTTGAAAAAAATTATATTTATATCCTCGATTATGTGCTGCTAAACAAACATTTCCATTAATATATGCCGTATTTTCGAAATGGCCAACAGCCTGCCTCATAACAGTATTACTTGTTCCTTCTTGTATGGCAGCATCTAATTGTATAACAGGAATTTGTATTCTCCATTTACTTGTTTTTTGATATATAAAACTAGAATTGCTAGTTGCTTCTTGTTCTTTTGCAATTGGCTTAGCAATAGTTAAAACTACTTGAGATTGTAAGTGATTTTCGTTACTTTTTTGTTCATTGATAACAATTAAAATCAAATGAATACCTAGTAAAATAATAATTGAAATAATTAACGATAAAATGACGATTTTCTTTTGATTATAAATTAGCATGCATAATTTTCACCTGCCTTTAGAAGAAATTTTAATTTGTTAGATTTTTTTATAAGAATTAATATATTTCTGATATAAAATCTAATGAATTAATAATAAGATTTAAATTGCAATTTAAAAGATGTTTATATATTACCATATATTTCCAAATTTGTAAAGTGTTTTTTAAAAGTTTTTATCGACAAAATGCTACAAAAAATAGCATAGTATAAATACTACGCTATTTTTGTGCATCTAATTCGAAATAAAATTCTACTCCATCTTCTTTATTGGAAACGCCAAAATCATTTCCATAATTATTCATAATAGCTTTAACTAATGCTAGCCCTATTCCTGTACCTCCATCATCACGATTTCTTGAACTATCTACCTTATAGAATCTTTTCCAAATACGCTCTAAATCTTCCTCTGCGATTTTTTCTCCTGTATTAAATATAGTAACTCTAATCTTATCTTGCTTTGCTTCTACGCTAATTCGTATAAGCTTCTTTCCTTGCTTTTCTTCTGCATGTTTTATAGCATTCGTAATATAATTGGTTACCACTTGTTCAACATAAAAGTCATCTGCTACTACATATACAGGCTCTAACGGTGCCAATTCTACCTCTATATCTTTTTCTTTTAGCATCACATTACATTTTCTAATCACTTCTTTAATTAATTCTATTATGTCAAAAGTTTCATTATTAAATTCTCTTTTTCCATACTCTAATTTCATTAATTCTAATAATTGTTTTACTAATTTATCCATTTTATTAGATTCATCTAGTATAACCTGTGCATAAAAGTTTCTTGATTCTTCATCATCATTTACATTTTCCAATAATCCTTCCGCATAACCTTGTATTAATGCAATAGGTGTTTTTAACTCATGTGATACATCTGAAATGAATTGCTTTCTCATTTCATCTATTTTTGATTTCTCTTCAATATCTTTTTCTAGTTCTATATTATTATTTCTTAATTGTTTAATTGTAGTTTCTAGTTTTTGAGACATGCTATTAATACTTTTCCCTAAATCATTAATTTCGTCATTTGTATCTTTTATTTGATATTTCTTTCTAAAATCTAATTTAGCCATATTTTTAGCTATTTCATTTAATTCTAAAATAGGTTCTGTAAATTTTTTAGAAATATAAGAAGCTAATATACCTGCTATTGCTACTGATACAATACCAATTAAAATTAATAAATTATTAGATACCTTTACACTTTCCCTAATAGATTCTGTTTGAATACGAATATATAGTCGATATCCATTATCTAATGCTGCATTTAATAAAATATAGTTTACACCTTCTACATCATCTTTTACTTCTGTAACTCTTACATTTCCTCTAGAATAAATTACATGATTATTATTTAAGTTTTTATTGCTATTCGTATACACATCTAACTTTTCTAGTAATGAACTGAAATCAGAATCTGTTGTGTATATGGTAAAATATTGTGCGTTTTCTATAACAATGTCAAATTCGTTTTTTGTTGCAATTTTATTTAGTTCAGATTCTATATCTATTCCTTGTACTCCTAAGTCAATTTGATTATATAAATAATTGATTCTTTCATATTCTTGTATAACATTTTTAGTTTTAGAATATAAATAAAAAGTTTCTAGTACTACATTATTAAGAATAATAAGAAACAGTACAATAGCAATTACTACTACACACAAAGAAAAAAATAGGCGCACACGTACAGATCTAAATTTATTTCTTACCTTCTCCATTTTTATTCCCTACTTTACTTCAAATTTATATCCAACACCTCTCATCGTCTGAATATATTTTCCTTTCTTTCCTAATTTATGTCTAATTTTCTTTATATGACTATCAATTGTTCTAGAATCACCATAATAATCATAATTCCATACATTATTTAATATTTTATCACGTGATAATGCTATATTTTCATTATCCATTAAATATTTTAATAATTCATATTCTCTTAAGCTTAAATCAATTTGCTTTCCATCTACTTTTACTGTTCTACCTTCAGAATCTATGGTTATTCCGCCATAATCTTTATTTTCTGCCTTTTTATCTCTAGTTCTCTTTAAAATAGCTTCTACTCTTGCCACTAATATTTTTGGACTAAAAGGTTTAGATATATATTCATCTACACCTAGTTCAAAGCCAAATAGTTCATCTTGTTCTTCTCCTCTAGCAGTTAACATGATAATTGGTACTTTAGATGTTTGCCTAATTTGTCTTAATACAGACCATCCATCTAATTTTGGCATCATAACATCTAACAAAATGATGCTAATTTTATTTTCATTTTCTGCAAATACTTGCAAAGCTTCTTCTCCATCTGCTACCTCTAATACTGTATAATCTTTTTTCTGTAAAAAATCTTTTACTAATTTTCTCATTCTTGCTTCATCA
This sequence comes from uncultured Clostridia bacterium, assembly GCA_944386125.1. Lineage (GTDB taxonomy): Bacteria > Bacillota > Clostridia > TANB77 > CAG-508 > UMGS1663. The sequence continues at coordinate 12,402 of CALWZX010000040.1, forward strand.
TCTACTATTAAAACAGTTATATCATTCATTTTATATATTCCTCCTATTTAGCAAAAGAAAAGGATTTTTTCTAAAAAATCCTCTTGCTTTTTATATTATAGAATATTCATATGTCTTTTTTGTGAATTTTACATTATTTTTTCATTTTTTCACGAATATATGTAATTTCTTCTTCCATATCTAATCTTACAAATAATGGCTCTCCTTTTTCTATTACTTGTTTTCCAGATTTTATTTCTCCATACTTTTGTAAAGAGTCCCAAGAAAGTTTATCTTCTTCTATATTTAATTGCTTAGCTATCCTCTTAGATGTATTTTTCATGCTTGACTCAAGTAAAATAGATACAATTCTTAGATTTTCTGCTAAATGATATAATACAGATTGAAGTTTTTCCTTATCTTCTTCTTTATCTGATTTAGCAAGTGCCCAAGGCATAGTTTCATCTATATATTTATTACTTCGTGAAATGATTTGGAAAATATTTTCTATAGCATTACTTACATGAATTGTTTCCATATTTTGTTCAAACTCATGAATTTTTTCCTCTACTAATTGTTCTATTTCCTCATCTTCTTTATTTTTTTGACCTACATTTTCTGGAATAATTCCTTCAAAATATTTATTCATCATTCCAATAGTTCTATTTAATAAATTACCTAAATCATTACATAAATCATAATTAAATCTTTCTACAAATCCTTCAGGAGAAAAGATAGTATCTTGTCCATAAGGAAATTCTCTTAATAAAAAGTATTTTGTAGCATCTAATCCGTACCTGTCAATAAGCATTTCTGGATATACTACATTACCTTTTGATTTTGACATTTTTCCATCTTTCATCATAATAAATCCATGAGAGTATAACTTCTTAGGAAGTGGCAGTCCTAATGCCATTAAGAATATAGGCCAATAAATTCCATGAAAACGAATAATATCTTTTCCTACAATTTGTAAATCTGCTGGCCAATATTTTTTATATTTCTCATCATGCTCTGTTCCATATCCTAATGCTGTGATATAGTTTGTTAAAGCATCTAACCATACATAAATTACATGTTTTGGATCGCTTTTTACCTTTACTCCCCAATCAAAGCTTGTTCTACTTACACATAAATCTTCCAATCCTGGTTTGATAAAGTTGTTAAATAATTCATTTTTTCTATATACTGGTTCTATAAAATCTGGATTTTCTTCATAAAATTTTACTAATCTATCTTGATATTTTTTCATATTGAAAAAATATGCTTCTTCTTTCATTTTTTTAACTTCTCTACCACAATCTGGACAT
>CALWZX010000041.1 GCA_944386125.1 uncultured Clostridia bacterium
GCTCCTGCAATAATACAGGCATATAAAAAGAGGCTAACATTAGCCCCTACAATTAAACCAATTATAAATTGTATCATTTTAAATCATTCCTTCTTATAAAAAATAGTACATTTAAGTTGCACTATTTTAAGATTTTATGTTCTACAATATGCAAGAAAAATTTAGTCGAAATTGGGGAATATGCACCAAATTCAACCTAAAAAATTCCCCATTTTTGTAATTTTATAATAAATTTTAATAAACTTTGGTAAACCTTAATAAACTATAATAAATTTTTTAAAATCTTCAAAACCACTTGTAAACACTACTTTTGTATGATAAAATGTTCAAAAGAAAGCATTTTAAGATTTATAACTTTATGTAATGTCGCGTCGACTCTTAATCACAAGGTCGGAGGTTCGACCCCTCTATGGCGCACCATATATAAAAGCTTACGAGTTATAATAAATTTCGTAAGTTTTTTTATTTTATCTAGGAGAAAAGCATATGAATATAGAAATAAAACTAGCATTCAATAATCTAAGAAAGTATTGGAAAAGAACGTTATTTACTATTATATCCATCATATTATGTTCGACTCTATTATTTACTACTATGTTAATGGTATCTAGTATAAAAAGTGGAATTGATGAAAATTTTAAGGCAAATCATAATGATTATAGCTTTATTATAAAAAATGTAAGTATAGAGGATATTATCAAAATTAAACAAAAACCATATGTTGAAAAAATTTACATACAAGAAAATGAAACACAAACTCCAAAGGAACTAAAAGAGAGTGATAATCTTGCCAATACAGATAACATGAATATATATATTCAATATACGGATATTAGAAAAACAGAAGAATATTCAACAGAGATACTTAAGGAAATAGGAATATCTACTATAATGATGGCACAAAAATGTAGTTTTAATGAAAATTTACTCATGATATATGGCTTAATAGATATAGGAATTACGCAAGAAGATAATTCTCTAGTATGTAGAGCAAGATTAAATTATTCTTATTTTTTAAATATAATGTTAATTTTAATACTAGTAGCTTTTTCTATATTATTTATTATTATATTATATAATTCCTTTTTAATAACGATAAATGAAAGGAAAAAAGAATATGCTATATTAAATAGTGTTGGTGCTACAGAGGGACAAATATTAAAAATGCTATTTACAGAGATAGTTATTATGGGAATAATAGGAATTATATTAGGAGGAGTAATATCTTCATTATGTGCAAATATAATTTTAAATTTGTTAAACCATATATTAACGAATACAGGATATGTTTTTAAACTTGTATTAGATATACAATATTGCATTGCATCCATATTGATAATAGTAATCAATTTATATATTTCAGCATTGATTCCAAGTGTGAAAGCTAGTACAGCATCTGTAATTCAAGGTATTAGAAATAACAATGAAATAAAATATAAAAAGAAAACTAGTATTTTACAAAAAATACTTCCAATAGAAGGAAAATTAGCAATAAAAAATATAAAAAGAAATAAAAATAAGTATAGAGTAATCACTATTCTACTAATAGTTTGCATGACGTCATATATAACCATTAGTACATATATTAACTATGAAAAAGAGACGGCAGAATTAGTAACTGAATATGATGTTGATGCTAAGCTAACAATTACTTCAACGAATATAGACTATCAATCTATATTGAGAAATTATGAAATACAATATAATGATAAAATAGAGTATATAGAATATAGAGAGATGGGACCGCATATTTTAGTTGAACCAACAGAGGCATTAATACCTAATAATAAAGTAACAACGTATGAAGATGGAAAAGTAGGTATAGACATGTGTATTATTGGATTAGATAATGAAACATATAAAAAATATATTCAAGAAGTAAATGCAGAAGAGGGAGATTTGATAATCTATAATAATGCAACAACTAGGCTTCTTAACGGAAAAGAAACAAAATATATCTTTTCAAAACCATTTAAAGAAGGCTATGATTTAAAATTAAGCATTGTAGAAAAGAATCTTGAACTTATTGATGAAGATCTAGATCTTTATATTGCGAAATATGAAGAAATAGATGATGAAAGTCTCAATAAAAAAATAATATTGACAGATAAATTAGTGGAAGGATTTAAAGATGTTAAAATAGAACAAAATCCAACTATTTTTGTAAATAGAGAAGAGTATGATAAAATAGAAGAAGAGCTTAAGAATTATTCTGGATGGATGACTCAAGTTGGTGATCCAACTTTTGTAAAGGTAAAATGTAACAATATAGTGGGATTTTCAAACTATATAGAAAGCTTTTCACAAAAACTAGATGACGGATTATATGAAGAATATTATTCTTTAGATAATCAAAAGAAAATTATGTATATTGAAATAATACACCTAATTTTAAGAGTCTTAATTATAGCTATACTAATTATAGGAATGATTAGTACAATTAATATAATAAGTGCAAGTTTATATGAAAGAAAACAAGATTTTATCATTTTACACAGTCTAGGAGCAACAAAAGAAAATATCAATAAAATTTTGATTTTTGAATGTTTATATATGTTAATCAAAGCATTAATTATATCTATTATTTTGTCAATACCAATCATATATGCAATTATAAAATATATGCAGAATATTATTGTTACCAACCAATTGTTAATACCTTTTGGAGAAATATTTGTATTTTTGGCGTTAATATTTTTCATATCTATAACTATAACAATATATTCATCAAAGTCTATTAAGAATGAGTAAATTGTATAAGGAGAAATATCAATGAAAATTATAAGAGTAGAAAATTTAAGTAAAATATACGGAAAGAATGAAGCAAAAGTTGTTGCACTAAATCATATATCTTTTGAAGTAGAAGAAGGAGAGTTTATTGCTATTATTGGCCCTTCTGGTAGTGGAAAATCAACATTGTTACACACTATAGCAGGATTAGAAAAACCAACAGAAGGCAAAGTTTTCTTTTATGATAAAAATATATATGAAATGAAAAAGAAAGAACTAACCATATTAAGAAGACAAAAAGTAGGAATTATTTATCAATTTTATAATTTAATACCTACATTGAATGTACAAGAAAATATAACATTACCAATAGAATTAGATAAAAAGAAAGTAGATAAGAAAAAACTAGAGGAAATCATGAAATTTCTAAATATAGACAATAGAAGAACACATCTACCAAATGAATTATCAGGCGGACAACAACAAAAGGTAGCTATAGGAAGAGCTTTAATTATTAACCCTACCATTATTTTAGCGGATGAGCCAACGGGTAATCTAGATTCAAAATCGAGTAATGAAATTATACAAGTATTAAAAAAAGCAAATCAAGAATATAAGCAAACAATCATTATCATTACACACAACATGGAAATTGCAAAAGAAGCAGATAGAATCATAACAATGGAAGATGGAAAAATAGTATAAATGTAATAAACAGAAATATGCAAAAACGACTTGACTACATATGGAATTAATGAAATATTGAAGAAAAGTAGAGTTTATGATGTATTTCTATATAAAAGGAGAAAAATTAAATAAAGAAAGAGGGAAGTGTATGGTTATTTAAATAATTAAATATATCATACGAATAAAAATGTTGAAAGATAACAATGATTGGAAAGAAATTGAAGATTTTACTCAAAAAGAAAGATTAGATAGGATAGAAAAATATGGTTTTGATATATATAATCAATTTGAAAGAAAAACAAGCAAAGAAACGTTAAAAAAAAGAAAAAATATAAAAAAAGTTGTAATTATAATTAGCATAATTTTAATCATTATTCTTATATTAAGTTGTTGGGCTAATTTTATACAAATGAAATATAAACTAGCTAGAATTAATAATTTAAAAAGTATTTATCTGATGGATTTTGAGGAAAAAATAGTGAAATCTGATATAACTGGAAATGGTTTTTTTATTTATAAAATGAGAGAAATACCAGAACTAGAAATTCATGCAATATCTAAAAAAGAGGATGACACCTTTATTCAAGATGTTGAAGCAAGAATGTACCAATATTTTTTTGAAAAATGGAATAGTCCAAATAAGAGCAAATTCATTGTTGAAGAAAATTATGAAGATTGCACATATGGTTGGCATACACAAAAAAATTGGATTTTAGAATTTGAAACGTATATTGAAGTAAATAGTTATGAAGAAATGATAGATGCAACAGAAATGATAATAGAATTTATAGATTATATGTCATATCCGCAAATTATAGTGAAAAGTTATATAAAATATAAAAATCAATTCATTCTTCCTCATAACGTTTCTATTCAAAATGATGATGAAATAAGACAATCAGCTAAAATACAGTTTTGGAAGATAGAAGAGAAAAAATAAAGCACAAAAACGACTTGGTCAAAAGTATAGAATAAATCCCCTTACTATGTTATAATAACTAAAATTAACAAGAAAGGGGATTTTTTATGATTCAAGTAGAAAACATAAAAAAGAAATTTGTTAGGTATAAAAACAAGAAAGAAAAAGTAGAATTCTATGCAGATAACGGAATTTCTTTTGAGGCAAAAGAAGGAGAAATTGTTGGAATACTAGGACCAAACGGAGCGGGGAAAACTACTCTTTTAAGAATGATAGCAGGAATACTAGAGCCAACAGAAGGAAGTATTTCTTTTGATGGACTAACTTATCCAAAAAATGAAATAGAAATTAAACAAAAAATTGCATACTTATCAGGAAATACAAAATTATATGATACATTATCTACATATGAATTACTAAAAATGTGTGCAGATATATATGATGTACCAAAAGAAAAAGCAGAAAGCAGAATTCAAGAAATATGCAAAATGCTAAAAATGGAAAATTTTTTATACAATAAAATTGGAAATTTATCAACAGGACAGACTCAAAAAGTAAATATAGCTAGATGCTTAATACATAATCCCCAATATTATATTTTAGATGAAGCAACTACTGGATTAGATATTATATCTAGTCAAATTATATTAGAATTTATGAAAAAAGAAAAACAAAAAGGAAAAACGATTTTATATTCTACTCATTATATGGAAGAAGCAGAAAATATATGTGATAAAGTAGTTATGCTAAATAAAGGCGTTATTATTCAAGCAGGAACACCAGAAGCAATCAAACAAGAAACAAAAACAACAAATTTAAGAGATGCATTTTTTCAAATCATAGGAGGTGTTTCAGATGAAGAATAATTTATGGAATATATTAAAAAAAGAATTAAGAGAATTATTTCGCGATAAAAAATCTTTAGCAATGATGTTAGTTATACCTATATTTATACCATTATTAATTTTAGGGATGTCTGCCTTATTTGAAATGCAAATGAATAAAGATGTAGAAGATTATAATACCATTGGTTTTGCCTATAATCTAACAGAACAAGAACAGCAACTTGCACAGCAAATGCAAATAAAAATAGTTATGGGAAGCGAAGAAGAATTAAAGCAAAAATATGAAAATGGAGAAATTCAATTATATATAACAAAACAAGATAGAGAATATACATTAAATAGTGATGGATCAGAAATAAGTACATATGCAGCCAATTTAATGGAAACATATTTTAATACATACAAACAAATATTACAACAAAACTATTTACAAGAAAATCATATGAATGCAGATGAAGTATTGAATATCATTACTGTAAAAGAAAATGTATTTAAGCAAGATAATTTCTTTACGAATTACATTAGAAGTTATGCATTCTTATTTATTATCATGGCAATTACAGTTTCAGCAACATATCCTTCTACAGATACAACTGCAGGAGAAAAAGAAAGAGGAACATTAGAAACTTTGCTAACTTTTCCTATTAAAAGTAAAGATATTATCATGGGAAAATTTCTAGGAGTAAGTATCTCATCTATTGTTACAGGAGTAATAAGCTTTTTATTAGCAATTGTTTCTTTAATAGTAGCCCAAAATGTGTTCTCCATCTTTGAAGGGGTAGATGTTATGTTTTCACCAATTAGTATGATAATAGCAATCATTATCATCATTATGTACTCTTTCTTTATAAGTGGATTATGTATTGCTATTGCAAGTACATCAAAAACATTTAAAGAAGCGCAAAGTGCATTAACACCATTAACATTTATATCTTTCTTCCCAGGAATGATAGCTTTTATGGTTGGTGTTGTAGGAACACCTATTATTTCTCTTATTCCATTCTTAAACTACACAGTTATTTTTACAGATCTTTGTAACGGAAATATTGATTACTTAAATATTGCTATAATGATTATTTCCACAATTATATATATATCAATTGTATTAACATATATTATCAAACAATATAAATCAGAAAAAGTATTATTCTCTAAATAAAAATATAAAGCCAAGAATAGAAATATTCTTGGCTTAAATATTTTCAATAAATAAAGCTTTAGCAATATAAGGGGTTATTTCTTCTATATTATACCAACCAGAGCTCTTGTAAGTATCTTCTAAACCATTAGGATTAGAAACATATACCATGCCTTGATTGTCGGAAGCAAGAAGAACCATATAATGAGAAGCTGTAGTCCAACGATTATCCGTAGGTTTATCCCAAACACAAATAAGAATAGGACGATCACTGCTAAGATAATCTTGAATATATGAGGAAGATAAATGTTCGCTATCATATAAAAAATCAGAGTTAGAAAGTCCAAAAGTATTAGAAAGTTCACTGGAAATTAAATCTCCATTTAAAACAGGATAGTATTTTTTACGTAAATCTTCAGGAGTAAAAGAAATTCCATAACCACTTAGAATAATAGAAATAGCAGTAATACCACAGCCGTTATCGGCCATTGTACCATCCCAATAAGCTAAAGTACTCCAAGAAGAATTACCGTTTTGCTTAAATTCTTTGTAAACTTTATTTTTGAAACTTGTAAAAGTAGTAGAATAACCATCTTGTCCTTCAATTGCCTTTTTACCTATACCGCTATAATTTTCATTATTATCTTTTTTAATTATGCTATAAGAAGAACTAGATAATGTATTTAATGAAGTAGAAGTATAGGAATTAAAATATGCATATAGAATAACACCAATAACCATAATAGTTAATAATAACATTTTAAGAAAATTCTTTTTTTGTTTCTTTTTCATAAAATAGCCTCCTTTATAAAAAAGATTGTACAAAAAATAAAAGAGAAATGTTTTAAGAAAAAATAAATGAATTCTTAAGATTTTCTTACATTTTGTGCAAATAAAAACATCATATGGTATAATGCAGGTAAAAGGAGAAAAATTATGAATATACTAGTATTGGATGATGAAAAAGAAATTGCTGATTTAGTAGAATTATATTTAAAAAATGAAAATTATACCGTATATAAATACTATGAGCCAGAAGAGGCTATTTCTTGTATTCAAAATACACCATTAGATTTAGCAATATTAGATATTATGGTTGGAAAAATTAGCGGATTTGAAATTTGTAAAAATATACGAAGCCAGGGGCTTAAATTTCCTATTATTATGCTAACTGCAAAAATAGAAGATAAAGATAAAATTACAGGTTTAACCTTAGGCGCAGATGATTATATAACAAAACCGTTTAATCCTTTAGAGCTAATTGCAAGAGTTAAATCAAGCCTTAGAAGATATACGCAGTATAATGAAAAAAATAACCAAAAGGATATTTATATAGAGGGGTTAGAAATAAAAAAAGAAGAGCATAAATGTTTATTGTATGGAAAACAGGTAGAACTAACACCTTTAGAATTTGATATTTTAGTATATTTAGCGACAAGAAGAGGGAAAGTAGTTAGTTCAGAAGAATTATTTGAAAAAGTATGGAAAGAAAAATATCTAGAAAGTAATAATACGGTTATGGTACATATACGTAGAATTAGAGAAAAACTGAAGGAAAACACGAAAAATCCAAAATTTATAAAAACAGTATGGGGAGTAGGATATAAAATTGAATAAGGAATTAACAAGATTAAAAAATAGTTTGGCAATAAAAGCAATTTTAAAAATTATAGTGTATTTTATTTTAGCAGTTATCATTATTTACTTAATTTTATTAACTTCTGAAGATTTTTTAGCAAATATGGTGTATCAATCTAATGAACAATTATATAATTATATTGTATGGAATAAACCGTGGATTCTTGTTTTAATTTTTGTAGTATTATTTATATCAATAGCATTTTTTGTTTTGAGAAATACAATGCGCTATATTACAGAAACAATAGTAGCGACAGATAAAATCTTAAAAGAACCAGAAAAGGAAATAAAGCTATCTTCTGACTTAGTATTAATAGAAAATCAACTAAATAAAATTCGTATAGATTTAATTACAAGCCAAAATGCTGCAAAAGATGCAGAGCAGAAAAAGAATGATTTAATAGTATATATGGCACATGACTTAAAAACACCATTAACTTCTGTTATAGGATATATTACTTTATTATTAGAAGAAAAAGGAATTTCTCCAAGCCTACGTGAAAAGTATATGAATATTATTTTAAAAAAGGCATTACGAGTAGAGGAATTAACAAATCAGTTTTTTGATATTACTAGATACAACTTGCAAAAGATGCCAATTACTAAACAAAAAATAGATATAGGACTTTTAATGGAACAATTAGTAGAAGAATGTAAACCTATATTAGAAGAAAAGAATTTAACTTGTCAACTTCAAAAGCCAACTCAAATTTTATATGAAGGTGATGGAGATAAACTTGCAAGGGCTTTTGAAAATTTATTAAGAAATGCTGTAAACTATAGTTTTGCTCATACACAAATAGATATTATTATGCAAGAAAAACCAGAAGAAATTCATATTCTTTTTAGAAATCAATCAGAAAAAATACCAGAATATAAATTAGAAAAACTATTTGATAAATTTTATAGAGCAGATGAGGCAAGAAGTAGCAGTAGCGGAGGTTCAGGATTAGGACTGGCAATTACAAAACAAATTATAGAATTACACGGAGGAACTATATCTGTAAAAAATGAGAATGATTATATAGAGTTTTTTATTATACTAAAAAATACTAAAATTTGACAAAAAACTTTACAAGAAAAAGTAAAATCTATATAATAGGAAAAGATATAAAAGAGGAGTAAATAAATGGACAAAAAGAAGAAAATTATATTTTGGATTATCATTTTTTTAGTAGCTGTAGGAGCTAGAATATTTTTATGGCCAAATGCTATTTCACAAGTAAATTGTGATGAGATGATGACAGCGATTAATGCAATATCGATTAGTGAAACTGGAAAAGATGCTAATGGTACGAGTTTCCCTGTTTACTTAGAAGCATGGGGAAGTATGGGACAAAGTACGATGCTCATGTATTTAATGGCAATTTGTATAAAAATCTTTGGCATATCTATTTTTTCAGTAAGATTACCAATGCTTGTCATTAGTATAATAGGAATTATTGTATTTTATGACTTTATGAAACGTATATTTAAAAGTGAAAAAATAGGATTACTGTCTATGGCAATCGTAGCTATTTGTCCATGGCATATATTACAATCTATATGGTCTATAGACTGTAACATGATGCCACATTTCTTATTATTCTCTATGTATTTCTTATATAGAGGTTTTACAGAAAAGAAATGGTTTTTATATATTTCTATGATATTCTTTGGTCTTACCATGTATACATATGGAGTATCTGTTTACTTTGTACCAATTTTCTTAACTATTATGGCCATTTATGGCATAAGAAAAAAACAAATTACAATAAAAGAATTAATAATAAGCATTATTATGTATCTACTTATCTCTTGGCCAATTTATGTTATGTACTTTATTAATGCTTTTAAAATACAACAAGACATTCAAATAGGATTAATGACAATTCAATATTTTGATATGAATTCTAGAACTTCTGATATGTTATTTTTTACAAGAGAAAATATATTTTATCAGGCATTTATGAATATAGTACATACAGTTAGTGTGATTTTTGGACAGTTTGATGGTTTGGAATGGAATGCTACACCATATTTTGGAACAACATATAGATTTGCACTTGTATTTTTTATTATAGGAATTATATATTTCTTTAAAACAAGAAAAACACAAAATAATGTAGGAATTCACATGATGGAAGTATGGCTAATCATGAGCTTATTAACAGGACTTTTCACTAATTTTGCTAATATCAATCGTTTAAATTCTATATGGTATGTTATGCTAATGACTATTGTAGTGGGAATTTATGCATGTTATCAAAAATTGAAAACAAGAGAAGGAAAAAAGAAATTTATGTATTGTGTTATAGGAATATATACAGTTGTATTTATTCTTTATAATATAGTATTTTTTACAAGTTGGAATAAAAGAATTGATATGTCTGGATGTTTCTCAAGAGGTTATATTGATGCAGTAGAATATATAGGAGATACGAACAAAGAAGAATTATATTATGCTAATCCAATACATGATGGAACATTAACAACATATGTACGATATCAACAAAAAATAGATTATAATGAAATAAAAGAAATCACAGATGAAGAAGAAATAATAAATAGAATTAATTCTATGACAGAAAAAGAAGCATATATTGTATACGAAAAAGACTTAGAACAATATGATTTAAAAGATAAGCAAATAAAAATATTTGGTGAATATGCAGTCATAACAAAATAAAATGTAAAAAGAAATATGATGATAACAACATATTTCTTTTTTATTTAGTAAATAAAAGAATATGAATTCATATTCCTAGTAGTTAGGTTATAGCATGTTTTTCACTAGAAATCAATACATTTTTAAAAATATGTTTGACTATATATACCTTGAGTGATAAAATGGAAGAAAATAAAAAGTAAGGAGGCAATGAAAATGGATTATTTACAAAAAATATTGAAAAAATCGGGATGGATTTCTATTTTAATATCTGCTATATTCGCCATTTTAGGAATTATTCTTATATGGAAACCAGAAGAAACTATTAAAGTTATTTCTTATGTACTAGGAGGTATTTTTATAGTTATTGGGCTAGCAAGAATCATAGCATATATAACAGCAAAGGGAAAAAGTGATTTCTATAATTTAGATATTGTTTTTGGAATACTAGCTATTATTTTAGGAATTGTAACTATTATTTATAGTAATATGATAGCAACATTTTTGAACTTAATTGTAGGAGTATGGATTATATATAGCGCACTTGTAAGGTTAAATGTATCAATCAAACTAAAAAATAAAGTAAATAACAGAGCATGGTTATATACACTTATTTTAGCAATAATAATGCTTATTTGTGGCTTATATGTTATATTTAATTCAACAGCTATTATAGCAGCAATTGGAATTGCCTTTTTCATATATTCAATTATAGATATTATAGAACAAGTAATTTTTATGGTAAATATAAAAGACATTTTTTAAAAAATAAAACACTTCATTTTGAAGTGTTTATTTTTTCTTCCATTTGATGATGAATTTTATCTTTTAACTGTTGAATAGCTTCTCCACGTGGTAAATTATTATTAGGATATACTGGATCTAAAACTTCTAATTGTACACATGGCTTTTTTTTATATAGTTTATAAAATCCAGTAGGTTCGTAAAAAGAAAATACCAAAGGAACTATAGGAACGTGATTATCTACTGCAAAAGCAAAAGCACCATCTTTAAAATTTCTAAGCTTAGTATAATAAGGCCATAAAGAACCTTCAGGATAAATATGCACACATCCATTATCTTCTAGTAAATCATTGATGGCGGCTTTAAAATACTTTTTACAACAATATTTTTCAGGAATAGGGATAGCATTTAACAATTTAATAATTGTACGAACTACGGGTATTTTAAAGTTAGAAGCAAGAGAAATATAAAAAGTTTTATCAGGAAAATTAGAAAGCCCTACCATAGTGCAATCCATTACATGTACATGGTTAGAAACCGTTATTTTTCCCCCTTTTACCTTATCGTAATTTTCTCGTCCTTTAATGCGAAAGCCAAAAGCGAATTTGTTAATTAACCATAAAAGAGGAAAAGCAATACCATATAAAAGGTTAGAAAAAATAGAAAAGAAAAATCCCTTGTGAATATACTCAAAATCCTCATCTATAGTAAAAGAAAGGGGTTCCCATAAATGTAGTACATGCCCATCTTCCTTTATATCTTCTAAATCTATTTCACTATTATTTGGCGTTTTCAGTAATTGACTCATGTAACATCTCCTCCATTAATTGTATGCTATGTGAGAGTCTATATTTTTCTGCTGATTTTGCATATTCTTTTTCCATATGTTTTCTTTCTTCTTCATGTTCTAGCCAATAATCTATTTTTTTAGCTAAATCTAAACTATTACCAGCTTCAAATAATGAACGTTCATCTAGGGCAAATTGTGGAGTAGCAGATTTTGGACTATTAGCAATAATAGGTACATTGCCACAAGCAAGAGCTTCTATGCAAGAGATTGCTTCTATTTCAGCATCTGCACTATGAACATATAAATCAGTTTTACTAAGCAAATCTAATAAATCTTCTTTTTGATAAAATTGTAAAATAGGAGGATATTTTAAATGTTCTCCTTGTTTTGCATATTGCTTCTGATTTAATCCTTTTCCTGCTAATACTAATTGTATTCTATCGGAATAGCGAGAATGATAAATAGCATCAATTAATACATCTTGCCTTTTTTCATTAGAATATCTTCCCACCATAGTAATAATATAGGGTGAAGAGGAAGATTTATTTACTTTTTTATAACAAAAATCATCATCTACTCCATTAGAAATAACATGTAATTTAGCTGTATAACCGTGAGAAGAAAGTTCATTTGCAATAAATTGACTCGGGCAATGGATATGTGCAAATTGATTGAAAAATGTCTTATTAAAATAATGATAAATGCCATCATTTACTTTTCCATTTTTACCCAAATGTAAGGTATAAGTAATATTTTCTGGTTGTACATGAAATGCAGCTGTATGGGGAACGTGAAGTTCTTTAGCTATTTTTACTCCTTTTTTGGAAAGCCAAAAAGGCATATAAAAATGAACTACATCAGCCCAAGAAATAGCTTCCTTTAAAGCCTTCTCATTAGGTAAAGCAAAACACATTCCCTGCGATTTAATAATATGAGAGACAATAGGTGGAAGAATAATTTGTTTTACCACATATTTATCTTTATCTTCTTTTCCTGTACTAATAATACGAACTTCATTTCCTGTATTTCTCAAACCTTGAACGAACCTTACTGCAGACATAGTAGTACCGATTATTAGAATTATCATATTGATCTATAACAAATAAAATTTTCATGTATCAACATCCTCTAAATTTCAATATAATATATTATGTCATATTTTGTCAAAAAAAGCAATGAAAAGAAAAAAGTGTTTATGAATAACTTGTGATATGATCACCCTGTAAAATTAATTTATGAAAAGTTCACCCTATGATATAATGGAGGTATGA
>CALWZX010000042.1 GCA_944386125.1 uncultured Clostridia bacterium
GGTATTATATATATTAGATGAACCAAGTATAGGTTTACATCAAAGAGATAATGATAGATTAATTGCTACTTTAAAAAAGTTAAGAGATTTAGGAAATACCGTACTAGTAGTAGAACATGATGAAGATACTATGTATGCAGCAGATCAAATTATTGATATTGGTCCAGGTGCTGGTGTACATGGGGGAAATGTTATGGCTCAAGGAACAGCAGAAGAAATTAAATTGGTAGATGGCTCTATTACGGGAGATTATTTAAGTGGAAGAAAACAAATTGCTGTACCTAAAAAACGTAGAAAGAGCAATGGATTTGCAATAGAAGTAAAAGGAGCAACAGAACATAACTTAAAAAATATTCATGTAAAATTTCCATTAGGACAATTTGTTTGTGTAACAGGTGTTTCTGGTTCAGGAAAAAGTACATTAGTCAATGATATATTATATAAAACAGTTGCAAGAGAACTTAATGGCTCGAACGAAAAAGCCGGAAAATGCAAAGAAGTAAAAGGGCTAGAACACATTGATAAAATTATTAATATAGATCAATCTCCTATAGGAAGAACACCACGTTCTAATCCGGCTACTTATACAGGCGTATTTGATTTAATTCGTGACATTTTTGCCGGAACCAATGAAGCTAAAATGCGTGGATATGAAAAGGGAAGATTTAGCTTTAATATGCCAGGAGGAAGATGCGAAGCTTGTAATGGAGATGGTATATTAAAAATAGAAATGCACTTCTTACCAGATATTTACGTGCCTTGTGAAGTATGTAAAGGTAAAAGGTATAATAAAGAAACGTTAGAGGTACGATATAAGGGTAAAACCATTGCAGATGTATTAGATATGACTGTAGAAGAAGCTTTAGCATTTTTTACCAATATTCCCAGAATCAAACAAAAAATACAAACACTCTATGATGTTGGTTTAGGTTATATTAAATTAGGTCAACCTTCTACTACGCTATCAGGTGGAGAAGCGCAACGTGTAAAACTGGCAACAGAACTTTCAAAAAGATCAACGGGAAAAACTTTATATATATTAGATGAACCTACAACAGGATTACATATTGCAGATGTACATAAATTAGTAGATATCTTACAAAGATTAGTAGATGGAGGAAATAGTATTATCGTTATTGAGCATAATTTAGATTTAATCAAAACTTGCGATTATATTATAGATTTAGGTCCAGAAGGTGGAGACAAAGGAGGAGAAATTCTTTGTGTAGGTACTCCTGAACAAATTGTAAAAAATGAACAAAGCTACACAGGCAAATTCTTAAAAAAATATTTAGAAAGATAATAAAAAGCATAGTCATGAATCATGATTATGCTTTTAAAAAAGGACAAGCAAGTAAATTATCTTTGATTGCTATTATTGGAATTTTCCATTTTAGAATTATTATTATTTTTATTTTCTTTATTCTTTTTTTGATCTTTTTTGTTAGCCATAATAAGGAACACCTCCATTTCTGAGATTTTTCTATGGATAGTGTGAACAAAAAATTAAAAAATATACAAAAAACTTCAAATTTAATAAAAAATGTATTATAATAAAAGACGAATAAAAAGTAAAGGGATGAAAAAAATGGAAAAAAATATAGCAATAGGAATTGAAGGATTAGTAGGAAGTGGAAAGACATCTATATGTGAAGAACTTTTAAATAGAATTCCTAATAGTATACTCATACATGGAGGAAATTTTTATAGAGGTATTGTTTATGCCTATGAAAAGAAAAAGAAAATTAAAAATTTTGAAGAACTTTCTCAAAAAACGCAGAAAATAGATATGAAAGAAATAATGGAAAAATTAAAAGTACAATTTAAAGTAAAAGGAAAAGAAACAGTTGTATATGTAGATGGGAAAGAAATTCCAGACGAAGAATTACAATCAGCACATAATTCACTTGCTGTATCTGTAGCTTCCCATGTGGCAGATAATCAAGCTTTATTTCAATATATTCATGATATCATTGAAAAATTAAAAAAGGAATATAATTTAATTATTTCTGGAAGAGCTATTATGGAAATATATCCAGATGTAGATGAACACATTTTAGTTACGGCATCTTTAGAAGAAAGAGTCAAAAGAAAATGGAAACAATATCAAGGAAAAATTTCTGAGGAAGAATTAAAAGAAAATATTATAAAAAGAGATAAACTTCAAGAGGCAACAGGATTTTATAAAAAATACGATAAGACGAAAGTGATTGACGTAACAGAATGTAAAAGTGCAAAAGAATCCGCAGAAAAAATATTACTTCATTTTGGAGAATGGGCAAACAAATATGTAACATTAAATGCATAATATAAACTAGGAGGAGAAGAAATGTATAAAAATGAAAAATTAGAAGAATTTGAAAAGTATATGGAAGGAAAAAAAGTTGCAATTATTGGTTTGGGAGTGAGTAATATTCCTTTATTAGACTATTTTTATCAAACAAAAAGTGATATTTCTGTATTTGACAATAGAAATAAAGAACAACTAGAATCAGAAATTATAGAAAAGATAGAAAAATACGATATACATACTTATTTAGGAAAAGAAAATTTACAGCATTTAAAAGGTTTTGATATTATCTTTCGTTCACCTAGTGCAATGCCATTTATTCCAGAAATAGAAGAAGAAATAAAAAGAGGTGCTATAGTTACTTCAGAAATAGAAATGGTGTTAAAATTATCACCAAGTAAAATTATAGGAGTTACTGGAAGCGATGGAAAAACAACAACAACATCTTTAATTTATCATATTATGAAAAAAGGAGGATATCACTGCTTTTTAGGGGGAAATATAGGAACTCCTTTGTTCACAGAAATAAAAAATATGAGACCTGAAGATGTAGTAGTATTAGAATTGAGTAGTTTTCAATTGATGGATATGGATATAAGTCCAATGGTATCCGTAATTACTAATGTAACTCCAAATCACTTAAATGTACATCGCTCTTATGAGGAATATATAGATGCAAAGAAGAATATTTTTAAATCACAAAATGAAAAAGGAATTGTGGTACTAAATTATGATAATGATATTACAAGAAATTTTGCAAAAGAAGTAAAAGGAAAAACTATTTTCTTCAGTAGCAGAGAAAAACTAGATAATGGCTATATTTATGATAGAGAAGATGAAATGATTAAATATTGCGAAGATGGAGTAAGAAGACATATTATCTCTAAAAAAGATATTTTACTACGAGGAATTCATAACTATGAAAATATATGTGCAGCATTGGCAGCAACATCTTCTTTTGTAGATTTTGATTTACAAATCAAAGCAATTAAAGAATTTTCAGGAGTAGAACATAGATTAGAATTTGTAAGAGAAATCAATGGAGCCAAATGGTATAATGATTCTATTGGAACAAGTCCAACTAGAACTATTGCAGGATTATATGCTTATGATGAAAATATTGTACTCATTGCAGGTGGTTATGATAAACATTTAGATTATGAACCAATTGGAAAACCTATTGTAGAAAAGGTAGGAACTTTAATTTTATTAGGGGCAACTGCTCCGAAAATAGAAGAAGCAACAAGAAAAGCTTTAAATCAAGAGGGAAAAGTTATGCCGATTTATGTTTGTGATACTTTAGAGCAAGCTGTAAATTTAGCAAGGGATAAATCTAAAATGGGAGATGTAGTATTATTTTCTCCTGCTAGCGCTAGTTTTGATCTATTTAAGAATTTTATGGAAAGAGGAGAAAAATTTAAAGAATTAGTGAATCAATTATAACACTTTTGGATACTTGAGAATATGATAATACATAAACTAAAAGGAGGATAGGGAATGTATTATCAAGATTTAGAAGGTTATATGCAAGAAGTATTAGGATATAAAAGAAATGATAATCTTAATATGAATTGGCAACCAACAACTTATATATCAGAAAATGGGGAGCAAGAATGCGAAAAATTTTATCCAGAAACTTACCGTAAGGTACATCCAATTATAGAAAATGTATGTATGTTACATAGTAACGAATTTATGACAGAAGAATTGCTACAAAAAATGGTCGAAGAAACTTGCATACAATTGCAAGAAAGAAATGTATTTACTATAGCAGAAGCATCAATGAATAGGACCAATGATAAAAGGGGAGAGGATAGAAATGAACGAAATTCTTTTATAAGAGATTTATTAAGAATTTGGCTTTTAAGAGAATTTTTTAGAAGGCCTTCCCATAGACCACCAAGACCTCCAATGCGACCACCATATCCAGGAGGTAACAGGCCACCCATTATGCCAAGGGAAGGAAAATATACTTTATATTAAACTACGCATTTATAAGTATAGAAACTATTTATCCAATATAAAAAATTGTATTAGCCTATTTTGAAGTTCAAAGTAGGCTTTATATGATAGCTTTACTTATGTCAACAGAAATGGTATAATGAGCTTATGTAACTAGTAATTTGTATATCTTAATAATAGGAGGGCATATGTTAACACCAAAATACTGTACAAAAACAATTATAGAAAAGGGGAGACCTATACGGGTAACTATCAGGACGACTATACTTCAAGATGATGAAAAAAGAGGTATCGTACGGACTGAAAATCTTATTACAGATTCACAAAGCACAGGAAAGTTTTATGATTACACTTTTGCAATCAGAATTCGTCAGGATTATTTTGGAAAAAACTTATTTTATGATGTAGAAGCTTTTTTTAAGAAGGAAGTAGACTTTGAAAAATTAGGTGAGAAATTACAAAAGTTGCGGCTAAAAAGTATGACTGAGCCATTAAAAGAAGCATATCAAGATGCACTAAAAAAACAAGACAATTTTCCAAAATTTTTTATCTATAGGATAAAAAATGCTTCTTATCAGAAGGATATATATGAAGTTATTATTAAAATTTTCTTCAAATTAAATTCTTCAGCAAAAAAGGAAGCAATGTATTGTGATGAAGACGAAGAAGGCAATTCTAGTTATGCTATAACTGTAAGAGAAGAAACATACAGAGACAATCAGCTCAAGATTTCCTTATACATGGGAAGTCATTTCTCACTTTCATCTTTAAAATCATTAAAAAGTGAAGATGAGAAAATATATGCATTTGTGAAAGAAGCCTATACCAAATACCAAAAAAACAATTTAACTTATCAATACTTTATCCGTATAATGAACTTACCGGATACTCCTAAAGCGTTAAATTTATTCCAGAAATTTGAAAAAATAGCAAAAAGAGGAGATATTAATAGTATGCAGGATTTTATTCATCTTTATGAAATGGAGGAAAAGGAAGCATGGAAAATGGCATTTCTATTAAAGTAATGAAGATATACAAGCGCCGCCGAATTGGAGGCGCTTAAAAATTTCCATTTTTGAAATAAAAAGAAAGCATATAATCTGAAAAAAGATGCAAAATATAATTGATAACTTTTTTAAGTTTGAATTTTTTAAAGAAAGGAACGAAAAAAATGAAAGTACAAGATTGTATGTGTGATGATGTATGTTGCATCAAACCTGAAACTAATTTATATGAGGCAGCACAGTTAATGTCTCAAAACCATATAGGATGTGTTCCTGTATGTGATGAAAAAAATGCAATATGTGGTATAATTACTGATAGAGATATTTTATTAAGGGCTGTATGTTGTGATAAAGATATAAAAACAACAAAAGCAAGTGATATTATGTCTTGTAATATATGTACTTGTAAACCAGAGGATGAAATAAAACAAGCGGAAGGAGTTATGTCACAAAACCAAGTGCGTAGACTTCCTGTATGTAATGAAAATAATCAAGTAGTAGGAATTTTAACAATAGGAGATATAGCACATTTTACTAACCAATTAGGTGAAGAGCAAGTGGGAAAAACTATTCAAAACATTTGTTGCGACAAAAATACGCAAAGAAATTCATAATTAAATGCAGTATATGCAAAAACAAAAAATATATTCGTTTTTTATACGCAAAAAAGAATAATTTTTATAATAAAGAATAAAATAATAATAGCAATGTTTTTATTGCTATTATTATTTTTTTAGGAGTTTTTTATGATTGTAGATGTATCCTATTGTACAAAAGTAATAAAAAAAATAATTCTAGTTATAGCTATTTTAATAGGTCTATTTTTACTATATCGTTTTTCTCTTTTCTTTATTCCTTTTGTAATAGCATTTGTTCTATCACTTATGATAGAACCCATCATACGCTTTTTAATGAAAAAGTGTAAATTAAAAAGAAGGACAAGCTCTATTATAGTATTTATTATAGCTTTAGCAATTATTATAGGGTTAGTAGCATGGGGAATCATCACATTAATTGCGGAATCATCCAATTTATTGCAAGGATTAAATGGCTATTTTGACAAGTTTTCTCAAACTTTTGAACAAATTACATCTCAATTTAAAAGTAATACATTTCATATTTCGCCAGAAATTATGCAAATTATAGAACAAGCAGGTACAGAAGTTTTAGGAAATACAAATGAATGGCTTAAAAATTTTTTAAATGGACTGTTAGATTTCATAACTTCTATTCCTACAATTGGATTTTATATAGTTATTACCTTTTTAGCTTTATACTTTTTCTGCACAGATAAAATATATTTATTAGATCAATTAGAACATCATTTACCAGATTTATGGGTAAAAAGAATTATAAAACATATACGTGAAATATCCAAATCAATTGGAGGATTAATTAAAGCAGAAGCTATTTTAGTAAGTGTAACTTTTGTAGTATGTATTATTGGCCTATATATATTAAAATTTGTAGGATTTCCTATTGAATACCCTCTTCTTGCAGCATTAGGGATAGGATTTGTAGATGCTTTGCCAATATTCGGTTCTGCTACAATTATGATACCATGGGCAATTATTGTAGCTCTCAATGGAAACATTACTTTAGCGGTAGCTTTATTAGTATTATTACTCATTATGGGGATGGTAAGGCAATTTTTAGAACCAAGAGTTGTTTCAGGACAAATAGGAATTCATCCAATTTTTACATTAATTGCTATGTACACAGGTTTTAAATTAATCGGTATTTTAGGAATGCTTATAGGTCCTATTGTATTAATTATATTAAAGAATATATTTGCTTCTTTTATAGATAAAGGTGTAATGAAAAGTATTTTTGGAAGAGAATAAAGAGTTTGTATTTTGAACTCTTTTTCATTTTATAGTAAAAATTAAAAATAATGAAATATAGTTTATCTAAAATGTAATATCTTTGTAACAAAAATGTAATAAAAAAGTAATAGGATTAACCAAATGAATAATATATAATATAGTCAGTATAAAAGGATAAAAAAGAGAAAACTAAAGGAAAAGGGAGAGTTGTAGTTATGTTTTAAACAAAAAAAGAGAAAGGTATAACATTAATAGCCTTAGTGGTAACCCTAGTGATTTTAATCATTTTAGCAGCGGTTAGTATTAATATGGTATTAGGAGACCAAGGGATATTTAGAAAAGCACAGGAAGGTGCAAATTCTATGTATGATGCAGAAGTAAACACGCAAGTAGGGTTTAATAGTATTACAGATGAAATAGATAAAATTATACAAGGAAGCAATGCAGAAAATCCAGAATTAAAACAAGATATGCCAAATGCACCAGAACAAATTGACGGAATGACACCAATTAAATTTACAGAACCAACAGATAGACAGATGGGAAGTTACCAAGAAACTAATTGGGACGACAGCTCTTGGTATGATTATAGCCAAAGTAAATGGGCAAATACAAAAAGTGAAGATGGAAGTATGTGGGTATGGATACCAAGGTATGCATATAAAATTACTTACACTAATTCAGAAAATAAATCAGCAGGAGGAACAATAGATATAAAGTTCTTAGAAGGAACATCAGATAACTATTATGAAAATGGGGAATTAAAAACAGCAAAAAGACAAACAAGCGTAGATGAAATAGTAGATACCACTACAGACTATTATGTACATCCAGCATTTACTAATGAAACGAGTATTAATTTTGCAAATGGAGGATGGGATACGGAGCTTACAGGAATTTATATAGCCAAATTTGAAGCAGGATTTCCAGAAGGAAATAATACTACTTTAAGTGTAAAAAGTTCACAAAATTATACACAAGATAATTCTTATGTAAGAGCAGTAGAAGCAGGAACATCAGGAGATTCAAGTCAAGATGCCAGAAACTGGTTAGATGGAATATATGGAAGTAATTGTCCAAAAATTAGTTATCCCGTATTCCAACCACTAACATATAGTATGAATTACATTAATCATAATGATGCATATAATATCTGTAGAGCGATGAACGAAAATGGAAATATATATGGATTTACTACAAATTCATCAGATACCCATTTAATGAAAAGTAGTGAATGGGGAATGATAACTTACTTAAGTTATAGTAAATATGGAACAAATGGACAAGAAATAGCAATCAATAATGCCAACTTAAATAGTGGAGGAACTACAAGAACTAATTCAACAGGAAAAAGTGGAGTAGATAGTATATATGGAATAACAGGAATGACTGGAGGGACAACAGATGGACCAGAAACGGTCGTTAAAATAGATGAAATAAGAACATTATCAGGAAATACCCCAACAGCTACAGGAAATATATATAGTTGGAATCAAAAAGGAGGAGTTTCTGCTTCTAGTACAGGAAATATGACAGGAGTATATGATTTATCCGGAGGATTATGGGAAAGAACAGCATCATATGTAGCTAATGGTCATGATAATTTATTAACATATGGAGAATCAGTAGCATATAATAGTGACGTACTAAAAGAAACAAGTACAAAATATACAATGGTATATCCATTCGATAGTAGTGTAGATAATAGTACAAAAACAGATAATACAACGAATTTAGATGCAGCAAGTAATGCCAACTATGCAAAAAATACAAAGATATACGGAGATGCAATAAGGGAGACATCTACAACTGGAACTGTTGCTAGTTCATGGCAAAATGGATACTCAGTCTTTACTGGTTTATATGCTTCGTTTGTGCATAGGGGAGGCTATTTCTGGGACAGTTCACATGCAGGAAGATTCTATTTCTATCGTAGCATTGGCAATAGTGGATTTAATGGCGGATTCCGCCCAGTTGTAGTACCCATATCTTAATTAATAGTATGTAATTAAAGAATTAGTGTGTTAGAATCTAGCAAAATATTTGCCATCAATTCCTTTCTATAAGGAATGATGGCAAAAAATTAACTATAAAATTTGTGAAGTAGGAATAAAATCTTCAGATGGAGGATAAACATATTCATTGTTTGGCTTTTCAATAGTCTTTAAAGAGGTAATTTCTAAAATTGGCATATCTCCATGATAAGTTCCTTTGGTAATTGTTCCTTCAATTTCTACCCATGTATTATCAGCAAGAGAAACGGCATCTGTATAATGACATAAAAAGCCTACAATTACAGTCTGAAAATCGGAAGAAATAAGCATATGTCTACCTAAAACAAATTGTTCTTGATTTAAATCATATACTCGATATACAAAACCAGAATAACGTATTTTTTGACCTACATAAGTATCAATATTATTATGTACAGTTTGCAACACGGAAGCATAATTTTTTTCGTTTAATTCGGTTACATCTTGGTGAGGCAAGTTATCTGTTATACGACTGGTTTGATAAACTGTATAAATAATATAGAGGCAAACCAGAAGAACAATTGCAACAATGGATACAAAAATAATACGAAACCATTTACTTCCATTTAATTTAATATTATAGATAAACATATAGAACCCTCTTTCTACGATTTTACTAATATATATGTAAGATAAATAAAAATATGAAAAAAGATTTGCTTTTTTAAACAAAAAGTGATATAGTATGAGCGTATATTGAACACTGAAACGAAAGGAAAGAAAGCACAAATGGGATTATTTAAAACATATAGCCAAAAAGAAGTAAAAAGAGTAATGCCTTTAGTAAAAAAAATTAACAGTTTAGAAAGTGAGATGGAGAAACTTACAGATACAGAGCTAAGGCAAAAAACTGATGAATTCAAAAAAAGATTACAAGAAGGAGAAAGTTTAGACAGTTTATTACCAGAAGCTTTTGCAGTAGTGAGAGAAGCATCTAAAAGAGTTTTAGGCATGAGACATTTTGATGTACAATTAATAGGTGGTATTATTTTACATCAAGGTAGAATTGCTGAAATGAAAACAGGTGAAGGAAAAACTTTAGTAGCAACTCTTCCTGTATATTTAAATGCCTTAACAGGAGAAGGCGTTCATGTTATAACAGTCAATGATTACTTAGCAAAAAGAGATAGTGAATGGATGGGAAAAGTTTATCGTTTTCTAGGATTAACAGTAGGATTAGTTATTGCAGGAATGAACCCAAAAGAAAAGCAAGAAGCTTATGCTTGCGATGTTACTTATGGTACAAATAATGAATTTGGATTTGATTATTTAAGAGATAATATGGTTATCTATAAAGAACAATTAGTACAAAGAAAACTAAAATATGCGATTGTAGACGAAATTGATAGTATTTTAATTGATGAAGCGCGTACACCATTAATTATCTCTGGTAGAGCGAATAAATCTTCTGATTTATATAGAAAAGCAGATAGTTTTGTTAGAAAACTAACTCCAAAAGTTATTATAGAAGAAGATGTAAAAGATGAAGCACAAGCAGAAGATAATGAAAAGTATGATTATATTGTAGACCTAAAAGCAAAGTCAGCTACTTTAACACAAAAAGGTATAAAGAAGGCAGAAGAAGAATTCCACTTAGAGAATTTTAATGATATTGAAAATTCTGAATTAGTACATAATGTTAATCAAGCTCTTCGTGCATATGGAATTATGAAAAAAGATGTAGACTATATCGTAAAAGATGGAGAAGTTTTAATTGTTGATGAATTTACAGGACGTATTATGTATGGAAGAAGATATAATAATGGTTTACATCAAGCTATTGAAGCAAAAGAAAAAGTAAAAATTGCAGATGAATCAAAAACATTAGCAACTATTACATTCCAAAACTATTTTAGAATGTATGAAAAATTATCTGGTATGACAGGTACTGCAATGACAGAAGAAAATGAATTCCAAGAAATTTATAAATTAGATGTTATTGAAATTCCAACTAATAAGCCAGTTATTAGAGATGATCATCCAGATATTATTTACAAAAATGAAGATGCAAAATTTAGAGCTGTAATTAGAGATATCAAACAAAGCTATGAAAAAGGTCAACCAGTACTAGTTGGTACAGTTTCTATTAGTAAATCTGAAAAATTAAGTAGTATGTTAAATAAAGAGAGAATTCCACACGAAGTATTAAATGCGAAATTCCATGAAAAAGAAGCTGAAATTATAGCACAAGCAGGAAAATATGGTGCTGTTACTATTGCAACTAACATGGCAGGACGTGGTACAGATATTATGCTTGGTGGAAATAGTGAATATTTAGCAAAACAAGAATTGCGTAGACAAAAATATCCAGAAGAAATGATTGAAGAGGCTTCTGCATATAATGAAACAGATGATCAAGAGATTCTAGATATTAGAAAAAAATATAAAGATTTACAAGAAAAATATGAACAAGAAATTAAAGAAGAAAAGCAAAAAGTAATAGATGCAGGCGGATTAAAAATTATAGGAACAGAAAGACATGAGTCTAGAAGAATTGATAATCAGCTTCGTGGACGTAGTGGTCGTCAAGGAGACCCAGGAGAATCTAGATTTTATATTGGACTTGATGATGATTTAATGAAAATCTTTGGTGGGGATGCAGTTACTAAAGTATTTAATATGCTAGGTGCAGATGAAAATATGCCAATTGAATCTAAAATGATTACTCGTTCTGTAGAATCTGCCCAAAAGAAAGTAGAAGGTAGAAACTTTAGTATTAGAAAGAACGTATTAAGCTATGACGATGTTATGAATGCTCAAAGAGAAATTATCTATAAAGAAAGACGTCAAGTTTTAGATGGAGAAAACTTAAAAGACAATGTATTAAATATGATGGACTCTCTTGTTGATGAAATAGTAGATACTTATTTACAAGAAAACAATACAAACACAGAAGCTTTTATTCAAGATGTTCATGTAACTTTTGGCATTGATGAATTAGAAAGTTTAAAAGCATCTAAAATTCATGCAGAAGATGTAAAAAATGAATTAATTCAAAAAACACATGCTATTTATGAAGCAAAAGAAGCTGAATTTGGAGCTGACAAGCTAAGAGAATTAGAGCGTGTAGTTATGCTAAAAATTGTAGACCAAAAATGGATGGATCATATAGATGCTATGGACGAATTAAAAAATGGTATTGGTTTACGTGCATATGGTCAAAAAGATCCTGTTGTTCAATATAGAATAGAAGGAGCAGACATGTTTGACGATATGGTAGATTCTATTAAGAATGATGTAGTTACCTTATTATTAAATGCAAGGAAGAAAGAAAGCGGAATAGCTAGAGAAGAAACAGCTAAAATTACAGATGCTAGTTTAGAGGATACAGCTATTAACTTAGTAGATGGAAAATATACTCCAAAAGAAGGCGGTATGAATAAGACAGTTGTAAATCAAGAACCTAAAATAGGTAGAAATGATCCATGTCCATGTGGGTCGAACAAAAAATATAAAAATTGTTGCGGTAGAAACAAGTAAAATAGGTAATTACAGAGGTTAGCGGATAATTATATTTTATATTTTGTCAACGAATTGTCAACCTTAAAAACTGCATAATAAATAAAATTAAAAGAGTTAGTATACATATGATATTGTGCTAACTCTTTTAATTATAATATTATAAATGTAATATAAAAAAA
>CALWZX010000043.1 GCA_944386125.1 uncultured Clostridia bacterium
CAAGATTTTAAAAAGATATCAAAAATTGCAAAACAAACTAAATGCAGAGTGAAAATTCAAAATAAAAAAGGAATTCCCTTTTTATTACATCGTTATCATAAGAGAAAAATTTTTATATTTTTCTTAGCATTTATACTATTAGGAATATGGTTACTTTCTAATTTTGTATGGAACATTCAAATAGAGGGAAATGTTAGTATTACCACTGAAGAATTACAAGCTTTAGTAGAACAAGAAGGATTAAAAATAGGAAAATGGAAAGGACAAATAGAAACAAAACAAATTATTAATCAAATGAGATTAAAAAGAGACGATTTAGCATGGGTGGGAATAGAAATAAAAGGAACCAATGCAATAGTAAAAGTTGTAGAAGCTGATCAGAAACCTGAGATTATTAATGAGGAAGAATACTGTAATATTATGGCTGAAAAAGATGGCGTTATTGTCAAAGTAAATGCATTAAATGGAACATCCCTAGTAAAAGAGGGGGATGTGGTAAAACAAGGGATGGTATTAATAGGAGGATTTTTAGAAGGAAAATATACGGGTACACGCTATGTACACGCAAATGGAGAAGTGCAAGCTAAAGTGTGGTATACTACAAAAAAACAAATTTCCCTAAATGAAAAGAAAAAAACGTATACAGGGAAAGAAGAAAAATTTTATGCAATAAAAATAAATAATTTTCAAATAAATTTAGGTAAACCCCTTTCAAAATTTCAAAAATATGATACAATAGTACAAAATGAAAAAATTAAGTTATTTTCTAACTTTTACATACCAATAGATGTAATTAAAACAACAAATCAAGAGTTCAATGAAGAAGAAATAAAATATACAATAGAAGAGGCAAAGCAAAAAGCCGTAGAAGAAGCAAAAAAAGAACTTGATGAGCAGACAAAAGGAAAAGAAATAGTCAATACATATGTAACGTATAAAGAGAATGGAAATCAAGTAGAAGCAGAAGTTACATATGAAGTACTAGAAGAAATTGGGACAAAAGAAAAAATTGTATTTTGAAAGGAATGATAAGCTGTGGAAGAAAGAAGCCTTAGAGTTTATTCAGATAAAACTTTTTTTACGAAAATTACAAGCACAATATCAAAAATGCTAATTCCTACTAAAATAGGAATTAACGGAATGTTAATTTCTATAAAAAGAAATAATTTATTAAAAGCTTACGAACATTATGAGCAAGATAAACAAAATGCGGAAAGAAAAGAGGAAATAGAAAAAAAATATGAAGACATGTATAGCTTATATTTGGAAGCAATTGATAAGCATATTATGGACTCAATTTATAAAAAAGTAAAAAATGATACTGCATCTGATTTTGAAAAAGATGCTCTTGCTAAATATTATGAAATTATACATATAAAAGAAAATGAATATTTAGAATATAAATATATCAAGCAAAAATATCTACTAAACTTAGATTATGAAACAGTAAAGAGTTTAGAAAAACCAAAGCTTTTAGAGCGTTATAAAAAAATGTATTTATCAAAAGTAGAAAGCTTATATAAAGGATTGCTAAAACATTACTCTGTAAAATTAGCAGATAATTTATCTTATCAAGATAAAGATACTATTTATGAAAAAATATTTATGACATTAGAAGAATATATTATCAATATATTACCACTAAAAATGGAACAAAATAAAGAAAACACTATGTATCAAGAAATTTTATCAGAATATGATAAATTTGAATCTTTTACAGTAGGAAAACTAGACCAAAATGATGGAATAGAGAAAAGGATGTTATTATTAGCAATTAGTAGAAAATTATTTACACATAGTTTACCATTAATTGTTGCAGAACAATGTTATATTAAATTGTTAAAAGATACCAGAAGTTTAATAGTAGATACAAAAGTAGCCAGAAAGAAAGAAAAAGCATATAGCCTATTAATTCGATTAATTGATGATTACAATATAAAATTATTATCTACTAAAATATATTGGGATAGACCAAAAGAAAGAGAAGAATATCAAAAATTTTGGAATCAATATAAAGAAATAGAAAAATTAAAGGAAAAAGATTATTTACAATATAGAACACAAAAGGAAATTTTATTTGTTAAAGCAGATTTACAAAAAATAAGTAAAAATGAAAATAAGTACTTTAAAGTAATACAATTTTATAAAGCAAAATTGGTAGAATTAGGAGCTATGAGAGAACTTAAAAATTCATATATTTCTAATAAAAATTATACAGGGGAAAAGCACTTACAAAAACTTTTAGAAAGATAGGAATGAAAATGGACGAAACAGAAATTTATTTTGAACAAATACAAGAGGAAAAACAATATAAAACTTTTATAAAAAACGTTGTAAAAAAGTGTTTTCAAGAAGAACATCTAGAAAATTTAAACTTCTATATGAGTATTACTTTGACAACACCTGAGCAGATTAGAAGGTACAATCGAGAATTTCGTAATATAGATAAGGAAACGGATGTACTTTCTTTTCCTATGTTCGAAAAAGAAGAATTAGAGGAAATTATAAAACAACAAAAGAAAAATATGATACCAGAAGTCCTAGGAGATTGCATTATATCTATACAAAGAGTAAAAGAACAAGCTATAGAATATGGACATAGTTTTGAAAGAGAACTAGCTTATATGGTAGTACATAGTTTTTATCATCTTATGGGATATGATCATATGCAAGAAAGCGATAAAGCTATTATGAGAGAAAAAGAAGAAATAGTACTAAATAAATTGGGACAAACTAGAGATTTATAAGCAAGAAGGGGTTGTAAAATTTATGCAAAATAACAATAATTCACTAAAAAATAAAAGCTTTATCGAGGCTTGGAAGAAGGCTTTTGCTGGTATTGCTTATGCATTTAAAAGCCAGAGAAATTTAAAAATTCAATCAGTTATTGCCATAATTGTTATTATAATAGGAATTGTAGCAAAATTTAGCATTGCAGAATGGATAGCTATTATGATTGTTACCATGTTAGTTATTATTACAGAAGTAATTAATACAGCAATAGAAGAAGCAGTAAATTTATGTACACAAAAATATCATCCAATAGCTAAACTTGCTAAAGATACAGCTGCTGGAGCAGTTGTATTAGCTTCATTAACTGCTGTAATTGTTGCTATATTAATCATAATAGGAAGATGTATATAAAATAAGAAAAAGGTGAAAGAGTTGAAAAAAGGAAAAGGAATTATATTTTTAGTTATTATATTAATCATACTAATTATAGTAGCTGGGGTATTGCTATTTTTCAAAATTACAGGGACACAAATGAAAAATGCAAATCAACAATATCAGATGCAAGTTGCTACTAATGAAATTAATCAAGAACAAGAAGCTCAAATTATAGAAATGAAAGAACCACAAATTTTTAAAGGAACTGACAGGCCAATAGCTGTTATGATAGACAATCATGAAGATGCTTTGCCACAAGGAGGATTAAATGATGCCTATCTAGTCTATGAAATCATAGTAGAGGGTGGAGAGTCAAGATTAATGGCTTTATTTAAGGGAAAGGATTTAGAAAAAATTGGACCTGTTAGAAGTGCAAGACATTACTTTTTAGATTACGCATTAGAAAATGATGCGATATATGTACATTTTGGTGAAAGTCCACAAGCCAAAAGTGATATAAAAAAATTGGGAGTAGATGCTATAAATGGTATTTATGAAAGTTCAACATCATTTTGGAGAACTAGAGATAAATATGCACCTCATAATGTAGCAACAAGTACACAGCAAATTAAAAAAATAGCACAATCAGAAGAATATACGTTAACTTCTACAAAAGATAGTGTACTCAATTATTCTGTAAATAGTGTAGATTTAGGAGAAAATGCTCAAAACGCTGATAAGGTAGTAATTCCTTATTGTGATTGGAACGTTGTAACATATACATATAATCCAGAAACAAAAAGATATAATAGAAATTCTAAAGGAATAGATGAAACAGATTGGACAACAGGAGAACCTGTAACAACTAAAAATATTATTATAGAAAAAGCAAAAAATACTACTTTAAATGATGGAGAAAATAAAGGAAGACAAACTCTTGATAATATAAAAATCTTAGAGGGATATTATATTACAGAAGGAAAGGCGATTCCGATTACCTGTGAAAAAACAAGTAGATCTTCTCAAACTATTTATAAAGATTTAGAAGGAAACGAAATTGAAGTAAATGACGGAAATACTTTTATACAAATATGTCCAATAGATGCTGAAGTAGAAATTATAGGAGCTGAACCAGAAACAGAAGAACAACAAGAAAATATAGTAGAAATGTAAGGAATAGAAAAAAGCAAAAGTAAGCGAAGTTTCGCTTATTTTTGCTTTTTTCTCTTGGCTGTATGAAAAATATGTGATAGAATAAGAAAAAATAAAAAGAAGACTAGATTCTACAAATTTAGCAAAAACTATCCAGTATAATAGATGAGAAAGAGGAAAATATATGGAAGAAAAATTTAAATCAGGTTTTATTTCTTTGATAGGAAGAACTAATGTTGGTAAATCAACAATATTAAATGCGTTAGCAGGAGAAAAAATAGCTGCTGTTGCAAATAAAACTCAAACTACTAGAACTGCAATTAGGGCAATTGTAAATAGAAAAAATGCACAATTTATTTTTATAGATACGCCAGGAATTCATAAGCCCAAAAGTAAATTAAATGAAACTATGCTAGAAACCAGTTTTACTTTTACCTCAGATGTGGATGTTATTTTATTTGTTATTGATGCTACATCCAAAGAAATTGGAAGAGGAGATACAAAAATTTTAGAAAAATTAAAAAATAGTAATGCAAAAGTAATTCTAGTAATGAACAAAATTGATATGGTTTCTAACAAAGAAACATTATTACATTTAATAGATTTATATCAAAAAGAGTATCCTTTTGTAGCGGTAGTACCCATATCTGCAACTAAAAAACAAAATATAGAAATTTTATTAGATGAAATAGAAAAGAACTTAAAAGAAGGTCCTGCATATTATAATCAAGAGGAATATACAGATCAAACGTTAAGACAACTAGCAGAAGAAATTATTAGAGAAAAAGCTTTGCGATTATTGCAAGATGAAGTACCTCATGGAATTTATATAGAAGTAGAAACTATGAAGAGAAAAAAAACAGCAAGAAAAGAACCAATCTATCATATTGATGCAACAATATATTGTTTAAGAGAATCACATAAGGGAATTATTATAGGAAAAAATGGTAGTATGCTAAAGAAAATAGGGACTTATGCAAGAGAAGATTTAGAAAATATTTTAGGAACTAAAGTAGATTTAAAACTCTGGGTAAAAGTAAATAAGGATTGGATTAATAATGATAAAATTGTAAAACAATTCAAAATAAAATAAAAATTTCCAAGTATATTTTTATAAAAAAATGAAAAACTAAGAAAAACATAAGCATAAAGGAGATGAGTGTATGATAAAACAAATGGCTTGGAATACTTTTAAAAATACAGGAAGTATAGACTCTTATTTAGAGTTAGTACAATTGGAAAACATCGAGAAAACACAAGAAAAGCAAAATAACAATAATCATATAAAGAATAATTTAGGAGAAAATATAGGAATAGACACAAATATTCCAAAAGAGTAGTGAAGGAAAGCAAATAATGGGAACAATAAAAGTAAAAGGAATTGTAATCAAAGAGAGTAATATGGGCGATTTTGATAAAATGGTAACCATTTTAACCCCGAATGGAAGAATTGAGTGTTCAGCAAGAGGAGCAAGAAGACCAAAAAGCCAGCTTATGTCAGCTACTCAATTCTTGTGTTTTGGGGAGTATATGCTTTTTAAAAGTTCTTCTCATACATATACATTAAATTCTTGTGATACTATAGAAATTTTTTATAACATACGCACCTCATTAGATAAATTAGAATATGCCGCCAATATTACAAAGATTATTTTAGATGTTACTTATGAAGAACAAAATACATATAAAATTTTACAATTATTTTTAAATACACTATATGTTATTTCTAATACTACCATGGATTTGGAATTTATCACTTCTATTTTTAAATTAAGATTAGTTAGTCTATTAGGATTGGCTCCTAATATTGATAAATGTGTAAACTGTGGTGAAAGTGACTTAGAAAAGATAGATTCATTTAGTTTCATAGATAACGGACTAAAATGTAAGGCATGTAGTAAGCAAGATACAGGAGCAGTAAAAATCAATAGCACTATTATAAAAGCTATGTACTACATATTAAAAGCACCGCCTAAAAAACTATATTCATTTAATATGTCTGAAGAAAATAAAAAAATATTACAACTAATTGCTAAAATATATACAAATGACAAATTAGAAAAAGAATATCATTAAATTTATTAATGGGATATTTTTATAAAAATTAGAATAAAATATTGCTTATAAAGGTGATATATGGTATAGTTAAAGCCATAGGAGGTAGCCTATGTGGGGAGACATAGTAATTGCGTTTTTATTGGCTTTTATTACAGCTTTTATTTTAACACCATATACAATAAAAATTGCAAAAAAAATTGGGGCAGTAGATATACCAAAAGATGAAAGAAGAATGCATAAAAAAGCAATGCCAAAATTTGGAGGACCAGCAATTATTATTGGATTTTTGCTCTCTACGATATATTTATTAATTACTTCGTCTATAGAAGGAAATTTAAATTTATTTGGAGAAGAATCCTATTATCTCAAATTAGTTGGCTTCTTATTAGGAACAATAGTACTTAGTATATTTTGTTTTTTTGATGATATTAAAGGAATTCATCCTTTAACAAAATTAACTGGACAAACTATAGCAGCAATTATTGTCATTTTATGTGGAGTAAGAATTGATAATTTAACCATTCCTTTTTTTGAAGGAAATATTATGCTAAATAATATTGTCTCTATTATATTAACATTAGGCTGGATTGTAGGAATTACAAATGCAATTAATTTAATAGATGGACTAGATGGTTTATCATCAGGAATTGCTATTATATCTTGTGTATTCTTATTAATTATATTTGCGTTAAATGAGTCGCCATTGATTGCAATTATTATGATTACAGCATTAGCAGGAGCACTTGCAGGATTTTTACCATTTAACTTTAACCCAGCAAAAACATTTATAGGAGACATTGGCTCTAACTTTATTGGATTTACATTAGCGGTAGTTTCTATTTTAGGAATTGCAAAAACTGCAACAGCTTTTGTAATTGTTTTACCAATTATTGTATTAGGTTTTCCTATATTTGATACATTAACAGCTATTGTAAGAAGATTAATAAAAGGAAAATCATTAAAAGCGGTTTTGCAAGCTGATAAAGGACATTTACATCATAAATTAATTGCTAGAGGACTTACGCAAAAAGAGGCAGTTTTTATTCTATATGGAGTAACACTTGCTTGTGGAATGTTTGCTTTAATTCTATTTGAAAGCGGCATATGGAAAGCGTTATCATTTGCACTTATGGTAATTGCTGTAGTGTGCATAGGATATAAAGAATTTTTTAAATTAAAGGAGGAGGAAAAAGGTATGTATAAATGTATGGCATGTGGATATATATATGATCCAAAAATAGGGGATCCAGATGGAGGAATAGCTCCAGGAACAAACTTTGAAGATATTCCAGATGATTGGGTTTGCCCTCTATGTGGAGTAGGAAAAGATATGTTTGAAAAAATAGACTAATTGGAAAAATTAGGTATAAAAAGAAAGAAAACATGTATAATAATAGAGAATAGAAATATTCTCTATTTTTTATAGAAAAAACATTGCTATTTTAACAAAAACGTAATATAATTGTAACAAATTTGTAATAAAAGAATAAAATCTGAAAGGAAGATGTACATGTTTGGCTTGGGACAGGATATTGCTATTGATTTAGGAACAGCAACAGTAATTGCATATGTGAAAGGTAAAGGAATTGTATTAAGAGAGCCATCTGTAGTAGCCGTGGATCATTATACAAATCAAGTTTTAGCTGTTGGAAAAGAAGCTAGAAGAATGCTCCGGAAGAACTCCTGGAAATATAGTTGCTACCAGACCTTTAAGAGAGGGTGTCATTTCTAATTATACAATAACAGAAAAAATGTTAAAGTATTTTATTAATAAAATATGTGGTAAATTTATGTTTGCACCAAGAATCATGATATGTATTCCTTCACAAGTAACAGAGGTAGAAAAAAGGGCTGTTATTGATGCTGCATCACAAGCAGGAGCAAGAAAGGTATATTTAATAGAAGAACCTATTGCAGCTGCTATTGGAGCTGGTATAGATATTTCGAAACCTTGTGGAAATATGGTAGTAGATATTGGAGGGGGAACAACAGATATTGCTGTAATTTCTTTAGGAGGATCTGTAGTTAGTACATCTTTAAAAGTTGCTGGAGATAAATTTGATGAAGCTATTGTAAAATATATAAAAAGAAAGTATAACATTATGGTAGGAGAAAGAACAGCTGAAGATTTGAAAATTAATATTGGCTGTGTATTTCCAAAAATTCAAGATTCAGAAATGCAAATAAGAGGAAGAGATTTAGTTACAGGATTACCAAAAACGGTAAATATTCATTCAAGTGAAATGTTAGAGGCTTTACTAGAACCAGCTTTAATGATAGTAGATAGTGTACATTCTGTATTAGAAAGAACTCCACCAGAACTTGCAGCAGATATAAGTGATAGAGGAATATATATGACAGGTGGAGGATGTTTAGTAGATGGCTTAGATAAATTACTACAAGAAAAAACAGGAATTAATGTCATGATAGCACAAGATGCGGTTTCCTGTGTGGCTTTAGGAACGGGAAAAGCTTTGGATAATTTAGATAAATTAGAATATAAGAACAAAAAGTAGTAGGATAGAAAACCTACTATTTTTTTGCTAATCAGACTAATGAGTCAGTGCAGAAAGTAAAAATATTGAAAAAAGCGAAAAACTATGGTATAATAGGAGTGTTGTAAATAGAAGAAAGCTAGAAAAATCACTTGCAAAAATGAAAATTAGCATATATAATGAAGAAAAAAATCAAAGGTGAGAAGTGAATGAATAAAACAAAAAGAAAAATTTTTGAAACATCTATGAAATTATTTGCAGAAAAAGGCTATGATGCAACAAGTATAGAAGAAATTACTGCTACTGTGGGAGTAGCAAAAGGAACTTTATATTATCATTTTTCTAGCAAAGAAGAAATTTTTAACTTTTTGGTAGAAGAAGGTGTAAAACTATTAAAAAATAGTATTGCTATTAAAACTGAAAAATTAGAAAATTCTATTGACAAGATTAAAGCTATAGTATTAATAGAATTGAAAGTTTTAGTGAAATATGAAAATTTTATGACAATTATATTAAGTCAAATATGGGGAACAGGAGAAAGAAGCAATATTTGTAAAAAACATGTATTTGAATATATTGCACAAATTCAAGAAATAGTAGAAGAAGGAATCAAAAAAGGAGAAATTATAGAAGCTGACCCCAATGTATTAGCTTCTGGAATTTTTGGATTTGCTTGTTCTAGCTTAATATATAAATTACGAACATCAAAGAATATAGAAGTACCAGAATTATTTGCAGAAATTAATAGAACATTTATAGAAAAATTAAAAAAAGAAGGGGAATAAGAAATGAGAATTTTAAAAGACTTTAAAATACCAGATTTTAAATTTCCAAAGATAAAAATGAAAGATGTAGAAGAAATTGATGAAGTAAAAGTAGACTACGAAGAACTTAAGAAAAGACAAGAAAATACAAAAAACAAACATAAAGAATATGAAGGAACACATTATCAAACTGTAAAAGAAATATTTTTGCGTTCTAGGGAAAAATTTGCAAATCAAGTATTTATGTTACAAAAATTTAATCCGAAAGAAGCTTTTACAGAAATTACTTATCAGGAATTTACAGATGATGTTATAGCTCTTGGAACAGCATTAACTAATAAATATCATTTAAAAAATGAAAGAATTGTTATTATTGGAGAAAATACATATCATTGGTATGTTTCTTATATGGCAATGCTTTGCGGAGTGGGAGTAGCTGTGCCAGTAGATAAAGAACTTCCAGCAAACGAGATTGAAAATGTGATTCATCGTGCAAAAGCAACGGCAATTATTTATTCAACCAAAAAGAAAGATGTAATCAAAAAAATACAAGATAACTTGCCAGAAATTAAGTACTTTATTCAGATGAATTCAGATGCTCCATTAGAGGGAAGAGAAGTTGGATTTAATACAATTGTAAACGAAGGAAAAGAGTTAATTAAAAATGGTGATGATTCTTTCTTAAAAATAGAAATAGATCCGTTAGAATTTAAGGTACTAATTTTTACATCAGGAACAACATCTAATGCAAAGGGTGTTATGCTATGTAATAAAAATTTAGCATCAAATGTTAATGCAGTTACACCATATGTAAATATAGATGAAAAAGATAGATTATTTTCAGTACTACCTTTACATCATACGTATGAATCATCTATTGGATTTTTGTTACCATTTGCATTAGGAGCATCAATTGCTGTATGTCAAGGACTAAAATATATTGTTCCAGATTTACAAGAAACACATCCAACAGCTATGCTTGCAGTGCCTCTATTAGTAGAAAATTTATATAAAAAAATTAATGCAACAATTGTTAAAAGTGGAAAAGCTGGTTTAGTTAATTCTATGATTCATGTAACAAATGCTTTAAAAAGTGTTGGTGTAGATATAAAGAAAAAAGTATTTAAAGAAATATATGATAATTTGGGAGGAAATTTAAGAATTATTGTATCAGCTGCAGCTCCGATTGATGCTAAAATTGGAAAATGGGTTCAAGATATAGGAATTAGTTTCTTGCAAGGATATGGTTTAACAGAAACAGCTCCTATTGCGGCTTTAACTCCAGACTTTGATCCACGTGTTGGTTCAGCAGGAAAGGCAGTAGTATGTGCAGAGTTAAAAATTGATAATCCTAATGAGAATGGAGAAGGAGAAGTATTAATTAAAAGTGATACTTTAATGTTAGGATATTATGAAGATGAAGAGGCAACAAACGAAGTTATATTCGAAGATGAAAATGGAGGCAGATGGTTCCATTCAGGAGATATTGGATATCTAGATGCTGATGGATTTTTATACATTACAGGAAGATGTAAGAATGTTATTGTAACACAAAATGGAAAGAATATTTATCCAGAAGAAATAGAATTAATGCTAGGAAAAATACCAGAAATTGCTGAGTGCATGGTATATGGAAAACCAGAAGAAGGAGAAAAAGAATTAATTATTACAGCAAGAGTTATACCAAACTATGAAGAAATAGAAGAAAAACATGGAAAAGATTTAACAGAAAAACAAATTCGTGATATTATATGGGAAGAAATTAAAAAAGTAAATCATGAATTAACTTCATATAAAGCAATAAAGAAATTAGAGATAAAGAAAGATGAGTTTGTAAAAACTACAACTATGAAAATAAAAAGATATGTAGAAATTAATAAACCAAATAATTAACTAAAAAGTCGTTCTTAACCAGAACGACTTTCAAATATTACATTTATATTACATTTGTTTTTTCTCTTGACTTTTTGATGAAAACTGTATTAAAATAAAATAGAAATGAAAAAAATATAATCTATTGTCATTTCTTGTAGAAAAACAATAAGTATATACATATATGGGACAAAGGAGGAGATTTACAATGTCTAGATCTGGCATAGTAAATGTAAGAATGGTAATTACCGAAGAAAAAATATTATCTAATATAGAAAAAGTACATAGAATGATTAATCCAAAAAGCAAAAAGCAAATTGTACAATTCGAGGACGACAGCTATTTTAAGGATTTAATTGAATCTATAAAAGCATATTTAATTGAATATCCAAAAAAGAAAAACTTCCCAGCAAGTGTATATAAAGCTGCTTATGATTTAGTAGAATTTGCAACAAATCAATTTGAGGAAAATACAAAGCAAATTGAAGGTTTAATTCGCCAAAGAGAAGCAAATATTGCTTCTGCAAGAGTTTTAAAAGATATTTTAGAAGTAGTGCAAAATAAAGAAGAGGGATGGAAAGAAGATTTAAAAGAAATAGAAGAAGAATTTTCTGAAGATATATTCGAAGCACTTGAAGTAATAGGAAAAGCAAAATCTG
The DNA here is from genome assembly GCA_944386125.1 of uncultured Clostridia bacterium. GTDB lineage: Bacteria > Bacillota > Clostridia > TANB77 > CAG-508 > UMGS1663. Next base: position 12,109 of record CALWZX010000043.1, read on the forward strand.
ATAAATCTCAAAATTATGAAGATGCAGTTAAATTAATTAATGCAAGAATTGTTAACTTAGAGTCTAATTTACATATTGAAATAGATATGGAAAGAATAGAAGATCGTTCAAAAGCATTAAGTTACATAGGAATTGAAGTGGCAGATGCATTAAAATTAATACCAGCCCCACAAGAAGAAGAAATGGCAAAATTAGAAGAGACACAAGAAGAAGCAGTAGTTCAAAAAGCTCAAGAAACACAAGAAAAAGAGCTATATGAACAAGAAACTACTTTTGAAGCAAAACCTTCTTTATGGCAGAGATTTAAACAAAGCAAATTTGTTAGAGCAATTAAATATGCATTTAAAATTAGAGTTGTGTTAGATATACCTGCATTACCAGAAGGAAAAGAATAAAAATAAAGAACAGAATAAAAAAATAGAATCTATATTAAAAGTGTAGATTCTATTTTTTTCTAATGAAATTTTGGATACATGGACTAATAAGTAGTTAGCAGATAGGTTACTGTTCAGACTAAAGAAATAAAAAAATAGTTATCCACAGAATATTACAGAGTTTGTAATACTAAAGAAATATT
>CALWZX010000044.1 GCA_944386125.1 uncultured Clostridia bacterium
AGAGAAGAAATAGCTCTATTAGTCATTGCTGAAATATATTTATTACTATCATCTCTTTTGGTATATTCATTCCACTTTTCAGTGCTAATTCCTCCTACAAATTCTTGAGGATTAAAGTCAGGATAACTTGCCATTGCTAAAACTTCGCCAGTATTTACATTCATAACTACGGCAGATCCTCCTGTAACATTTGCTGAGTCTGAAAAGCCTCCGTTTCTTATTTTTTCTATATTATTTTTTAGTGCTTGCTCTGTAATTTTTTGTAAATTGGCATCTATTGTTAATATAACATCTGCACCCGCTACTGCTTCTTGAGATATATATTCATCTGTTACGGTTCCATCTACAGACATATCAATTTGTTTTACACCATCTGTTCCCTTTAAATATGGTTCAAAAATATATTCTATTCCTGTTTTCCCTATGATATCATTTATATCATATCTTTCTTTATTAGCATTATATTCATCTGCACTAATTTGACTAATATATCCTATTATATGAGATGCTAGATTAGACGATGGATAATATCTTGTTGGACTTGTTATAATATTTACTCCTGGAAATTGTGCATTTTGTTCGCTTATTTCATGCAATGTTGCTTCACTAATATTTTTTGCTAGAGTAACAGTTTTTGTACTACTATATCCTTGTGTTTCTATTTCATAACGAAGTGTCATTATTTTTCTACTATTTTCTATGCTTTCTTCTTGTATTTCATATTTTTCTTTGAAAATATAAAAACATTCTTCTGCACTTTTGTTTTCGTCTATTTTTTTCTGTGTTTTCCATACCTTTGCTTCTTCATCACTTACAGTGAATCTAAATGGATTAATTTGTATAGGTAAATTATCAATATAATTATCTGCATTTTTTTCAAGTATTTGTGCTAATTTTAATAAAGCTGTATTTAATTGATTAGTATCAATTTTTGTTTTATAAATTTCTAGATCATTTTGTGCTACAGTTGTTGCAAGTAAAGTACCTGAGCTATCGCGAATATTTCCCCTTGCCGCTTTCAATGTACTTTCTCTACTTAATCTGGTATTAGATTGTTCTCTATAGCTCTCTCCATGGACAATTTGTAAATTAAATAGTTGAGCAAGTAAAATAATTCCAATTATGTACACAAATGCCGATACAATATTAAATCGTAATTTACTATGTTCTTTTTCTCCCAATATTTCACCTCCTAAAAGTACCTTGTTAATACCTTTTGACCTTTAAATATATTTTCTAATTGATATCCACATATTTGTATAATTGGATATAAGATAATTGTCAATATCACATTATATAATACCTCTATTGCTGTTACTTTCATAAAGCTGATTACTTCTATCGGAACAGAAAAAATAGCGATATTTAGTATATAACTTATCACTTCTAATACTACAGTAGTTCCAATTATCATTATGATAAAAGTAATTCGACTATCTTTTGAAAAATTTTTATCTAAATAACCTCCTATTAGCCCTGCCATTCCATACATAAGTGTATAAATTCCTATCGTTTTTCCCATAATAATATCTAAAATAATACCGAATCATCATTCCAAAAGGAATACTAATTTTATTGCCTGCATAAAGTCCTACAAACAAAACTAGTATAATAAATAAATTTGGTTTTATTTCAGCAATTGTAAACCAACTAAAAAAGTTGGCTTGTAATAAATATGTAATCCAAAATACAATTAATAATATGATAATTGAGAGTAGTTTTTTCATTCTTTTTTTCCTTTTTTAATTAGTAATTACTAATACTGTTTCTAATTTTTCAAAGTCTACGGCTGTTTCAATTTCAGCATATCTATCTGTAATATTTTTTGTATTTACTACATTTTTTATAGTTCCTATTAAAATTCCTTTAGGATAAATCCCTCCGAGTCCAGAGGTTTCTACTGTATCGCCTTGTAATACAGTAGCATCTGTTGGTATATTTCCTGCTTTTAAAGTAGATACATTATCTAAAGTTCCTCTTGCAATTAAATTATCTCTTGTAGAAGTTATTGTACAACTTACTGTACTTGCTGTATCTATAATTGTTTCTATTTTAGCAGTTTCTTCGGTAACGGAAATAACATGTCCCACTAGTCCTTTTTCTGAAATAACTGCCATATTTTCTTGAATTCCATCTTTTGAGCCTACATTAATAATGATATTTTCATTATAGTTACTAATATCTTTGTTAATAACATAAGCTGGAACTGTAGTATACTGTGTATATTTATCTTTTAAATTCACATATTCTTTTAATGTTTCATTTTCTGCTTTTATAATTTCTAATTCTCTTAATTGCTGCTCTAATTCGCTATTTTTTTGTTTTAATTCTGCATTTTCTTTACTTAAATTGTTAATATCTGTAAAGAAAGCATTATTTCCAGAAAGCTGATTCTTTAGATATGTGAGTCCGTTTTGTATAGGCATAAATATTTTTCCAACTATACCTTCTACAGAAGATAAATCATCTGCTTTTATATTGGTAGCAATTACAATAATTATCAATATAAGAATAGTAATAATAATCCCTATGATTCCCTTCTTTTTTGACGAATACATATTTTTTCCTTTCTATCTTTTTCTTGAATTAATTAATATATTTTTTAATTTTTCTAAATCATCAATTGTTTTTCCTGCTCCTATAGCTACACAGTCTAATGGTGTTTCTGCTATATATACCGGCATTCCCGTTGTTTTGCTGATTAATTTGTCTAAGTTTTGTATTAAGGCTCCTCCTCCTGTTAGTACAATTCCTTTTTCCATAATATCTGATGCTAATTCTGGTGGTGTTTTTTCAAGTGTTTGTTTTACTGCTTCTACAATTTCTCCAATGGATTCTTCCATTGCTTTCTGTATTTGTGAAGAATATACTGTCACATTCTTTGGAAGACCTGTTGTTAAGTCTCTTCCTCTTATTTGCATAGACATGTCTGTCATTAAAGGCATTGCACATCCTATTTGCATTTTTATTTGTTCTGCTGTGGTTTCTCCAATAGATAAGTTTAATTCTTTTTTTACATAATTGGTAATATCTTCATCTAGTTCATCTCCTGCAACTCTTAAAGAGGTACTAACTACCACTCCACCTAAAGAAATAACTGCTACTTCAGTAGTCCCTCCTCCTATATCTACTACAATATTTCCACTTGGTTCTGCTATATCTAAATTTGCTCCAATTGCTGCAGCCATAGGTTCTTCAATAAGGTATACCTCTCTTGCGCCTGCTTGTAATACAGATTCTTGTACTGCTCTCTCTTCAACTTCAGTAATTCCTGATGGTACCCCTACTACAATTCTTGGTCTTATAATACTATATTTTTTACACACTTTTGTAATCATATTTTTAAGCATTAACTCTGTAGCTGTAAAATCTGCTATTACTCCATCTTTTAGTGGTCTTACTGCTTTTATTTCTTCTGGAGTTCTTCCGAAGCATTTCTTTAGTATCCTGCCCTGTTCCTAATATTTCTCCATTTCTTCTATTGATTGCTACTACAGAAGGCTCGTTTAATACAATTCCTTTTCCTTTCATAGTAACTAGTGTATTTGCTGTTCCTAAGTCTATTCCTATATCTTTATTTCTCATTGAAAATATATTCATTTTTCCCCATCCTTTTTGTTTTTTATTAATTATGTAACAATTTTTAGTCTCCTATACTATATTTTTGAAAAATACTTGTATAGCAATTAAATCCTATAACAATGTGGTCTAATAAATCTATTCCCATAATATTAGATGCCTCTTTTACTCTTTTGGTAATTTCTACATCTTCTTTACTTGGTGTTGCATCTCCACTTGGATGATTATGTACCAGTATAATCTTTGGCATCCCCATTTTTACAGCTTCTCTTAGAATATCTTTTGGAATAATTAATGCACTATTGGTTGTCCCAGTAGATATATTAATAATTTTTTGTACTGCATTTTTTATATTTAAAATAATTACTTTTACATTTTCTATCTTTTCATATTTCATCTCCTCCATAAGTAGATTAACTACATCTTTTGGAGTCTTTATATAAATATGATTTTCATGTACATTTCTTGACATTCTTTTGGTAAGTTCACAAAGAGCTTTTATTTGAATTGCTTTTACTCTTCCAATTCCCTTTATTTCTTTTAGTTCTTCTATAGAAACATCTTGTAAAAATCTTAAATTATCTGGGTAATTTCCTTTCATTGCTAAAATTTTTTGTGCTATATTAATAGAAGAGTCTTCTTTAGTTCCTGTTTTTATGATAATTGCCAACAATTCTGAGTTAGATAGATTTTCTGCTCCATACATTTCTAGTTTTTCATATGGCTTTTCAGAATTTGGCAAATTTTTCATTTTTATTGACATGCTTAAGTTTCCTTTCTTAAGCCCCTTACAGTTTATTTTATAATAGTTATCCACATATTTTGCGTGATATGTGGATAACTAAATTTTTCTATATACAAATATTGCAATTAATAGTCCTACTATACTAGCTACATTAATATTGACCATTAATCCGAACGTTATCTTTACTACATTTAAGTCTAATTCTATAGGATTTGAAAGTCCAAAACTTTGTCCATAAGATAGCCAGCTTAAGAAACTAATATCTTTTGCAAATTCCCCCAATAATCCTCCAATTACTAGTCCTGATAAAATAAATAATAATAATATCCACACATTTTTCTCTTTAGTTGCCATTTTTTTCTTCCTTTCTTCCTTACGGAACTATTATTTTGTCCTACTTATTATATATGCATTTTTATTATTTTTCAAGATATATTCTAAAAAAACAGTTTTTTTGAAAATTTGTAGTTTTCTATTTTCTTTTTTTATGAAATATGATATATTATGATGTACCTTTTATTTTTTTAGTAATATAATATAGTATATTACCATAAATTGTGTATTTATTTTTAAAGTCAGCAATGTTATAATGATGTTAAGCAACATAAGGAGGTTTTTATGAGATTCGAAAAACTAAATGATGATAAAATAAGAATTACTTTAAATAGAGATGATTTAGCTAAAAAAGATATTAATATTCATGACTTCATGTCAAGTTCAATTGAGTCACAAGATTTATTTTTTGACATGTTGGATAAAGCTGAAAAAGAAATTGGTTTTGTTACCAAGGATTACCAAATTCGTATTGAAGCTTTAGCTGTTACTAGTGGAGATTTTATTATTACTGTAACACGTAGTTTACCAAATTCTGTACATAAAGAAGCTCCTACTCCTAAAAAAAGTGCTTCTAAGCCTAAAATAAAAATTAAGAGAAAACAGATGCCAATTGATACCGCAAATGCTCTTTATGTATTTCCTACCTTTGAAGATTTTTGCGAATTTTGTACTTTCTTACAAAATCATAAGATTCCTTATACTACCATCGCACAAAATGTTTCTCTATATGAATATAAAAATTGTTACTATTTTACTTTAGAGAATATTAATGTTAATTATTCTCATTTAAAAAGGCTTTTTTCTAATATTACAGAGTTTGCTACTTATTTAACTTACTCTAGCTTATGGGTAAATAAACTGAAGGAAAATGGAAAGTTAATTATGAAAAATAATGCTATTCGCATTTGCTTAAAATATTTTAAATAGAAAATGTTTTTTTCTTAAAAAATCGTGTTATGTTTATCATAACACGATTTTTTGCTTTTTAATGCATTCAAAATATTAATTTACGGGCACAACTATTGGAGGAAATCCAACACTAAAATGACTATCACCATACTGGCTCGCAAAGAAAAATCTACCAGCATGTGATTTAAGCGAGAAATATCCTCCTTTTGTCATAAATGGATGATGCAAGCCAACAAACTCTGAGTAATCATCTTCCCACGAACTAGTTCCAACTCCTACCGTTGATGTTTCTCTTACTCCGGTCTCCATATATCTTTGTATTTTTTGCATAATTGCTATTGCTTGCTGCATTTAGATTTTCTTCTGTAGCATCTTTTGTATTATTATCTACTGTGCTATCGGATGGATATACCATAGTATATTTTGTGCTTGTTGTTTTTAATATACCTGCGTCATATGCTAATGACTCTCCATATATCAATAGATTTTTATAATTATTTGCCACATAACTTGCCGTTCTTTCCCATGCTCCTCCTGATAAATCATATACTCCTGTCATATTTCCTGTACTTGAGGCTGCTACTCCTCCTTTTTGATTCCATGCGTACATATTTCCTGTTGTCGTTGGCGTGTTTCCTGATAATGCTTTTATTTCATCTATTTTAACTACCATTTCTTCTCCATCTGGTAACCCTTGTGTTATTCTAGTTATTCCATACACACTATCTACTCCATTTTTTCCTGCTGAATCTGTTTTTGTAGTTCCTCCGCTATTTAAGTTTACATTATTGATGGCTATATCTTGCCCATTGGTTCCGGTACTTACTATAACTTAAATAACTTATCATTCCCCATTCACTACTTTTGATTAAATGCGTATCTGATGAACTTGTAGTAAATCCATAGATATTTCCACTTTCATTCATGACTTTACATATGTTATATGCATCATTTTGATTAATATAGTTCATACTATATGTTAATGGTTGAAATACAGGGTAACTAATTTTAGGATAATTACTTCCATATATGCCATCTAACCAATTCCTTGCATCTTGACTTGAATCACTAGCTGTTCCTGCTTCTACTGCTGTTACCCAACTTCTGTCTTGTGTATAACTTACTGAACTTTTTACACTAGGTGTATCATTATTTCCTTCTGGAAATCCTGCTTCAAATTTCGCTACATACATTCCTGTAAGTTCTGTGTCCCAGCCTCCATTGGCAAAGTTAATGCTTGTTTCATTCGTAAATGCTGGGTGTACATAAAAGTCTATTGTTGTATCTACCATTTCATCTTCTGTTGTTTGTCTCTTTGCTGTTTTTAATTCTCCATTTTCATAATAGTTGTCTGATGTTCCTTCTAAAAATCTTACTTCTATGGTTCCTCCTTCTGATTTGTTTTCTGGATTTTTATATGTAATTTTATATGCATACCTTGGTATCCATACCCACATACTTCCATCTTCACTTTTGGTATTTGCCCACTTACTTTGGCTATAATCATACCAAGAGTTATCCTCCCAATTAGTTTCTTGTACACTTCCCATTGCTGTATCAGTTGGTTCTGTAAATTTGATTGGTATCATCCCTTCAATTTGTTCCGGGGCATTTGGTATATCTTCATTTACTGCTACTTGTCCTTCTATTTTTTCTTCTAGTTCTTTTTGTAGTTGATTCATATAGCTTTGTGTATTTATCTGTATTTCTTCTGTTTGTTTAGCAGCACTTTGCGCTTCTGTTATAATTCCATTATCTCCTACTATCATATTTATACTTACACTTGCTAGTATTATGAGTATTATAAGGGTTACCACTAAAGCTACTAAGGTTATATCTTATTCTTTTTTACATGTCTTATAATTATTATCCTCTTTTTTATCCTTTCATACTATTTATATTATTTTTTAGTTATAATTCTGTTACAAAAATCCAAGATACATTTTAATATCTTGGATAATATTTTTATTTTAATAAGATACATAATTTAACGGATTTTGTGCTACACCATTTACTCGTATTTCTAAATGTAGATGGTTTCCTGTAGATCTTCCTGTATTTCCAACTGCTGCAATAGTTTCTCCTTGAGATACTTTTTGTCCTACTGAAACATATAATTTTGAGCAATGTCCATATAAGGTTTGTACACCATTTCCATGTGAAATCATTACATAATTACCATATCCTCCATTATATCCATAGGAAGATATAGTTACTGTTCCTGATGCTGCAGCTTTAATAGAAGTTCCTTTACTCGCTCCTATATCAATTCCTTTATGGCTACTTCCCCAACGAGAACCAAATCTAGAAGTTAGAATTCCTGATACTGGTTTTATTAACGATATTCCTAAATTTACTTTTTTACTAGATGTATTAACTGATGCTGCAGGTACATAACTACTTCTAGTTACTACTATTTCTGGTTTCTTTTCATATAAGTTAGCAACACATGTTTCTACTGCTGTAAATTCTTTTTTGCTAGTTTCGTATTTTTCTATAATTGTTAATTTATCTTTATTAGCACTATCTTTTTCTTTTAATTGGTTTACTACACTTTCGGCTTCTGCATAAGTTGAAACATAAGCCTTTTCTTCGTTATTTACAGCTATTGCAAAATAATTATAATAAGGTGTTCCACTAGAAATTACTTTTTGATATATCTCTTCATCATTAGGCGTAATTCCTTTTTTTAATAAACATAAAGTATATTGTGGTAATTGATTAATTTCTACAAAGGCAATGTTCTCTCCATCTCCTGCTTCTATGTACTCATTAATTCTTTCTTGTAATGCACTTTTATTTTCACAATATCCAATTTGTTCTCCATTGAAAGTAACACTATATATTGGCTTATAAACAAAAGCTACCAATGCCATTATTAAAAAAATTGCCAAAATAATGAGTATTGTAAATTTTGTCCATGTTCTAATATGTGTTGCTACTTTTTTTACCCTTCCTATTTTAAACACTTCCTATCTTATTTTTTTATATTGTATATAAGTATGTCCATTTTTACAAAGAGCAAGGTTTTCATATTTTTCTTTTAAATTGATTTATTTCTTCAATTTTTTAAACTATTCTCTTTTTTTCTTTTATTTTTAATAGCTTTTCCTTACGCGTAGTATTATAACAAAATATTACACTTTTGTCAAAAAAATTAGGCACCTATTTAGATGCCTAATTCTATTGTAGTTGATTTTTTACTGACTGAACCTCTGTGACTGTTGCTTGTTGTGCTGGTTGATAATACCCTTTTGTTTGTGCTACTTTGAAAAGTTCATATTGAAAACTTTCATCATTATTTCTCATTTGCTGAATTGTTTGTCTTAAATTCATATTTTCTGCTTCTGATATAACAGTTTGATATGTTGTAAGACTGGATTTTACATTTGACAAAATATCATTTACCATTGTTTTTTCATCCATTTTTCATTCCTCCTAATCATTTAAAAATGACATTAATTTTTGTTTTGTGTTTAAAGCATCTTGTGCAGATTTTGTAAACATTTGCTTAATTTGTGGGTCTACTGCCTGTGATGCATAATAATTTAGTTTTTGATATGAAGTATCATGTGCTCCTATTAAGTGTCTTAAATTTTGAAGTTCCACTTGTGTTAAATTTGGCATTTTTATCCTCCCTTTCATATTTTTCTAAATTTATTATGAACACTTTTTTATTTTCTATTCAAAAAAAAAAGACTTTATTTCTAAATTCTTTATAATATTTCTAAACCTTCAAATTTTTCCATTAGTCTTTTATGACCTTCTTTATCAAAAAGAATATCTATTTTTGCATCATCACCTTCTGCTTCTACCTTTTGAATAGTTCCTTCTCCAAATTTTTTATGATAAATTCTTTGTCCTCCTTGATATTTTGATATGTCTACTTCTTTTTTTTGACTTACTTCTTTTAAGAAACTTTCTGGTGTCTTAAATGAAAAACTTCCAATTTGACTTTTACTTTTAGCTGCTACTGGTTCTTCTTTATTTTCTTCAAATTTATAAGTTTTTATTTTTGATGCAAAATTTGTTCCAAAAGAAGTTTTTCCGTAAGACCATGTAAAATTGTTTTCACGAGGATTCTCTTCTTGTTTTTCTTCCATTTGTTCATAACCATCTAATAAAGTAGCTGGTATTTCTTTAACAAATCGAGAAATTAAGTTATAACTTGTTGATCCAAATATTGTTCTTCTTTTTGCACAAGTTAAATGTAAATATTCTTTTGCTCTTGTAATTCCTACATAGAATAGTCTTCTTTCTTCCTCTAATTCCTTTGGTTCTGCAATTGCTTGATATCCAGGAAATATTCCCTCTTCCATTCCTACTAAAAATACTACTGGAAATTCTAGTCCTTTTGCACTATGTAAAGTCATTAAAGTTACCATCTCATCTGTTTCTTCTAAACTGTCTATGTCAGAAGATAAGCTAATTCCTTCTAAGAAATCATTTAGTGTATTATCTGCTTCTCCTTCTTCAAATTCTATTGCTACTGTTAATAATTCTTCTAAGTTTTGTATTCTAGTTTCTGCTTCTACAGTATTTTCTAATTCTAGTGCTTTTGTATAACCTGTTTTATTTAATGTTTCCTTAATCAAATCTGATATATTCATTTCTTCATGCTTTGCTTTTAATTCTTCTATTGTTTCTACAAATTCTCTTGTATTAGCATACACTCTTGTTAATCCGTATTGTTGTGCATTTTTAATAATTTCATACATAGATATTCCTGTTTTTTCAGATATTTCAGAAATTTGATCTATGCTTGTTTTTCCAATACCTCTTTTTGGTTCGTTAATAATTCTTTTTAAAGCTAAATTATCAGAAGAGTTAGCAATTAATCGTAAATAAGCTATGGCATCTTTTATTTCTTTTCTCTCATAGAATTTTAATCCCCCAATAATTTTGTATGGGACATTTTCTCTTCTTAAAATATCTTCTATTGCTCTTGATTGTGAGTTCATTCTATATAAAATAGCAAAATCAGAATATTTGTAATATTCTTCTGTTTTTAGGTGTTGAATTTGATTTACAATATAATTTGCTTCATCATATTCATCTTCTCCCTGATATATCATAGGAAGATGTCCTTCTTCATTTTCTGTCCATAATTTTTTTTCATATTTTGTTTCATTATTTTTTATGACAGCATTGGCTGCTTTTAGTATATTGCCTGTACAACGATAATTTTGCTCTAATTTTATAATCTTAGACCCTGGAAAATCTTTCTCAAAGTTAAGGATATTACTTATATCTGCTCCTCTGAAAGAATAGATTCCTTGGTCATTATCTCCTACTACTGTAATATTACCATAACGAGATGCTAATATACTAACTAATGTAAATTGTGCCTTATTAGTATCTTGGTATTCATCTACTAATACATAACGAAATTTTTCTGTATAGTATTCTAGTATATCTGGATTTTCTGTTAATATTTTTATTGTAAAATTGATAATATCATCAAAGTCAATAGCATTATTTTCTTTTAAGCGCTTTTGATATAGTTCATAAATTTGTGCTATTTTTTCTTTTCTAAAGTCTCCTGCATATTTGGTACTATATGCTTTTGGTTCTAGCATTTCATTTTTGGCATTACTAATTTCTGCAATAACAGATTTTTCAGAAAATAATTTATCATCAATACTTAGTGCTTTCATACATTCTTTGATTAATGTTTTTTGATCAGATGTATCAAAAATAATAAAAGATGATGTAAATCCAATTCTATCAATAAATTTTCTTAAAATTCTTACACAAATAGAGTGAAAGGTTCCCATCCAAATGTCTTTTGCTACATCTCCTACTAAATTTTCTACTCTTTCTTTCATTTCATTTGCAGCTTTATTTGTAAAAGTTATTGCTAGAATATTCCATGGTAATACTTTTTTTTCAGATAACAGATAGGCTATTTTATGTGTTAAAACTTTGGTTTTTCCACTTCCTGCTCCTGCTATTACTAAACATGGTCCTTCTGTATTTATTACAGCTTCATGTTGTTTATCATTTAAACTTTTTAATATGTCTTGCATTTTTTGCTCCTTTTCTATCAAATTGTTGTTTGTATTTTATAATAGAAATGAAAGAAATGCAAGTAATTTTATATTATATTTTACACGATATTCATAGCAAAAAAACCTATTAAAAATCCTAAAATATTTCCTAAAATGCTTAATTTTCCCTGATAAAGTTTATTAGATTCTGGTATCAATTCTCCTGATACAATATATAGCATAGCACCCGCAGCAAAGCTTAAACAAATACTAATAACCTGTGTCGAAATTCCTCCTATACATGCTCCTATGCATGCTCCCAGACCTGTCGTAAGCCCTGACAATATTACATAATAGATAACTTTGAAAGGTTTCATCCCCCCTGCTTTCATGGGTACTGCCATAGAGATTCCTTCTGGTAGATTCTAAAGTAGACAGTTATAGTGTTAATTATCTTCTTATCAAGTTATTTTGTTTTGTCGAAATAACTCTCGTTTTTTGTCAAGTTATTTTGTTTATTCAAAATAACTTTTGTATTGTCATAAATTGTTTTGTCAAAATTATTAACGTTTTTAAATAATATTATTCTTCTTTATATCAAATAAATTGTTTAACTTCCTAAAATTAAAAATTAAATCCACCTGTTTATCCTGATGTACTTCTATTCTGTTAATAAGTACTCTCATAATTTCCGGTATCGGGTTTTCAAGTTTTAGAAACTCTTTCACAAGTTTTTCTATTTCTTCATCATTATCATTTACGCACTCCTCTGCTTCTTTTTTTAATTCTATGTACTCTGTTTCTTTATCCTTTTCATCTTTTTTTAATTTATTAAAAAGTCTTTCATACATTTCCTCACTTAGTTTGTTATTTAGTTTATCAATATACATTTTATCAATATTATTATTTATAAGTTCAATCTCTTTTTCTATTTTATCCAACATTTTTTTATAATCATATTTTGTTCTATTATTTTTAATATTTAACATAATTTTTTTATTGTCAATTTCAAC
>CALWZX010000045.1 GCA_944386125.1 uncultured Clostridia bacterium
GCTAAATACATTTCCTTCATAGTTTTCACGCATTTTTTTAGCTGAAATATAATCTGGATACATTCTTTTTGCTGAACATTTTACTGCAAGTTTTGTTAAATAGTCATATTCTCCACCTTTTAAACAGTTACATTCATCTAATACATATACTAGTTTAGGGAATGCTGGTGTTACATATACCCCTGCTTCATTTTTGATACCTTCATATCTTTGGCGAAGAACTTCTTCAATAATCATAGCATTTTCTTTTATATATGGATCTCCTTCTTCTAAGTGTAAAAATAAGGTAACAAAAGGAGACTGTCCATTTGTTGTCATTAATGTATTAATCTGATATTGAATTGTTTGTACACCTGCTTTTAATTCAGTTCTTAATCTATCTTGCACTAAACTTTCAATTGTATCTTCTGGAATTGTTTTTCCATATTTTGTTGTAATTTCTTTTTTAAATTTATCGTAACTCTTTCTTAAGTATTTTCCTAAATGTTTTAAATCTACTGATTGACCACCATATTGGTTACTTGCAACTGCAGCTATAATTTGTGTTGTTACAGTACATGCTACTTGGAAACTTTTTGGGCTTTCAATCATTTTTCCATTCATAACAGTACCATTATCAAGCATATCTGATATGTTAATTAAGCAACAGTTAAAAATAGGTTGTATAAAATAATCAGCGTCATGGAAATGTAAAATTCCGTCTGCATCGGCTTTAGCAATTTTTTCTGGTAATAATAATCTTTTTGTTAAATCTCTTGAAACCTCACCTGCTATGTAATCTCTTTGTGTTGAAGCAAGTAATGTATTTTTATTAGAATTTTCTTCTGCTAATTCTTTATTTTCATTTTTAATAATTCCTAAAATAGTTTCATCTGTTGTATTTTGTTTTCTAATTAAAGCTCTTGTATATCTATATACAATATATTTTTTAGCTAATTCATATTTTTCATTCTCCATTAATTTTTCTTCTATTATGTCTTGTATATCTTCTACAAGCATTCTTTTTTTATTGAGACTTTCAATATATTCTATTATTTCACCAATTTGTTCTTTACTTGCTCTTTGTTTTTGTTGTACCTCTTTATTAGCCTTTTCTATAGCTATTTTTATTTTACTTCTATCATAGTCTACAGCTCTTCCATCTCTTTTAATTACTTTCATATTACATTTCCTCCTTCATTATTCATGGTTTTATTATATATCTTATTTTATTTTTTTCTGTTGCATAAGCAACAAAAACATTTTTTTCTTTTTTCGTTCTTGCAAAGTAACATGACTGTAAGAACAAAAAAATATTACAATTTGATTACATTTATTTTTCACATTTCGATGTAATTTGACATTTTTTTACTATTTTTTTAACTTGCTATTTTTCAAGCTTTCTTATGAATTCTCTCATAAAAAAATATAAGATATTCTGTAAATTAGTTGCACATGCAACTAATTTGTATTATAATACCATTATAATACAAAAAAGGGGTACGATTATGAAACTAGATATGGATCAATTTTTATATGAATTTGAAAAAAATTGCTCTAAATTGCAGAAAAAATCTTTTAAAAAAGATGAAATTATTACTACATATATAGCTAAAAGGCATCAAATTTGTATCCTACTTTCTGGCTCTGCTGACTTAGTACGCTATGATTCTACCGGTAATAAAACTATAGTAGAACATTTTTCTAAGAATGAATTATTTGGTGAAGTATTTTATATTGTCGCTACCAATAATGAATTATTTGTAAAAGCTAGACAATCTTGTGAAGTGCTATTTTTTTCTTATGATAACTTAAAACATAAATGTAAGCAAAATTGTGAATTTCATCAAATTTTAAATGAAAATTTAGCAGATTTAATTTTAGATAAAGTTACCCTTTTAAATACTAGAATTGAACTACTTACCAAACGTTCTATTCGTGATAAAATTTTAGGATTTTTTACTATTTTATCTACTCGTAATTTTAGTAAAACATTTAGTTTGCCTTTTTCTTTAACAGATTTAGCAGATTATTTAAGTATAGATAGAAGTGCTATGATGCGAGAATTAAAATACTTAAAAGATGAAGGTTTTATCAAAAAAAATGGAAATAAAATTACTTTATTATATAAATAAATATATTTTCAATACAAAATACCCAATGGTAGTAAGGCACTTTTCCAAGTTCCTCTTCCATTGGGTATTGATTTACATTCTTTTAAATATATATTGTGTACTATCTGTTATTTCAAAACTTGCTTTTCCCTCTTGTGACATATCTCCACAAGGTAAATTTAAAGAAATATTCGTTTTATAACTATTTTTAGTAGTTTGTACGATAAAATCAAATGTTACCTCAAATTCTAAATCTTCTAGATTTATTCCCATAGTAGTTAACATTTTCCCATCATAACTAATTTCTTGTACATCATTAGAAATAAAATTTCCTACATTCATGTTGCAAAAACTTAATACTACATTTCCTCCTTGGTTTCCTATCTCTAAAGTTTTTGTATTACTCTTTTTGCCACCCTTATATTCTAACTTACTATCTTGTACTTTTGTATCTTCTGCATAGGTAAATAATGCTGTTTCTTCTGAAGTTGGCATATATGTTGCAATGTATCCTATCTTTGGCTCTTTTGTAATAGTTATATTTTCAAAAATAATTTTTTGAATTTTTTCTTCTCCATCTCCAACTTTTTCAATACTAAAATAAATATCATTGTTTTGTATAACATTCATGTTCCATTTTTCTGTTGTTCCTTCGTTTTCTTTTACTGTTGCCGTACTTACTCCTATTATTTTACTAATTTGAAAAGGCATATTTTTTTCACCTTCTACACTATACTTAAAATTAATCATTAATGCTATAAAGATAATTATGAGAATAAGAGCTACTGTAATACAAATTTTTATTTTTTCCTTTCTTTTGTTCTTGTCCATAACACATTCCTTTCTCTATAGTTTATTCACAGATTTCTATTTTATGACATCTTTTTGGCGGAGCGGGTGGGATTCGAACCCACGTGCCAAATTTCTTCAGCTCACTGTTTTCGAGACAGTTCCGTTATGACCTCTTCGGTACCACTCCCTATTTTTTATTTTTCTTTTGCTTTCTTAATTCTTTAAAAAAATCCGTTAAAATGTTTTCACATTCTTCTTGCATAATTCCTGTTTGTCTTTCTACTTTATGATTAAACGTATAATCTTCTAGTAAGTTTAATACTGAGCCACACGCTCCGGTTTTATAGTCCATTGCTCCTATATATACTTTTTTTATACGTGCTTGTATTAATGCTCCTGCACACATGGAACATGGCTCTAATGTAACATACATTTCACAATCTAGTAATCGCCAAGTTTTTAATTTTTTACTTGCTCTTTGTATAGCTATAATTTCTGCATGTTTGATTGCATTAGCCTTAGTTTCTTTTTCATTATGTGCTCTTGCTATAATTTTTCCTTCTTTTACAATAACAGCTCCTACAGGAACTTCTAATTTTTTATATGCTTTTCTTGCTTCTTTTAAAGCTTCTTGCATAAAAAACTCTGGCTCCATTCTTTATTCCTCTTTCTTTTTGAATATGTTTATTATATCTTTTTTCTTATTTCTTGTCAAACTTGTAAAAATACAATTCATATGGTAAAATAACCATACATAAATCTAATGAGAAGGAGTTTCTTATGAAAAAAATTTTAATTTTTTATGCAAGTTATGGTGGTCGGTCATTTATCTGCATCAAATTCTATTCTTCAATATTTACAAGAACACTTTTCTGATGTAGAAATGGAAATGATTGACTGTGTAGAATATGTCAATAAAGCCCTTAATAAACTTACTACTGCAGCGTATCGAGAAATGGCAAAAAAAGCTCCATGGGCTTGGGAACGTGTTTATTATAAATCACAAGATGGTGCTCTTGCCAAAGTTAGTACTTTTTCCAACAAAATGATGGCAATTAAAATGGATAAACTGTTTAAAAGTTTTAAACCAGATATTGTCATCACTACACACCCTTTTGGTTCCCAAATTACTAGCTACTTAAAAAAGAAAAATCGAACAAATTGTAAGCTAGCAACTGTTTTAACAGATTTTGCTATTCATGAACAGTGGCTTGTTGGAAGTGAGAATGTAGATTTATTTTTTGTTTCTAATGAAAAAATGAAGCAAGATATGATCCAAGAAAATATTCCTGCTTCTAAAATTTTTGTAACTGGAATACCTGTTTCTAAACGTTTCTCTATGCCAATGGATAGCTTAGAAACTTATAAAGAACTTAATTTTGTTCCTACTAAAAAAACGGTATTATTTTTCGGAGGAGGAGAATTTGGTTTAGGAAAAGATAAAACTGTAAATATTTTAAAAACTTTAGCAAGTCCTACTTTTGATGTTCAGGTGATTGCTATTGCTGGTAAAAATGAAAAGATGAAAGAAGCTTTTGAAGATGTAGTTAACAAAACTCAAACGAAAAATCGAATTTGTGTACTCCCTTTTACTAATCAAGTACCGGAGTTTATGAATATAGCTGACGTAGTCATTACTAAACCCGGAGGATTAACTACTAGTGAAAGTTTAATTTCTTCTCTTCCTATAGTTGTTATCAATCCTCTTCCTGGTCAAGAAGAGGAAAATGCTTTATTCTTAGAAAAGAGTGGTGCTGGTTTATGGTTAAGAGAAGATGATAATCCAGAAGAAGTACTTTCTTCTTTACTACATGATGATCAAAAATTAGCAAGTATGAAACAAAATGCTATACGAATTGCTAAACCATATTCTACAAAAGAAATTTGTGAAATTATAATGAAATAGAGGTGTATAAAAATATGAATATTACTAGTAAACAACGTGCTTATTTAAGAAGTTTAGCCAATAACCTATCTCCTATTTATCAAATAGGCAAAAATGGAATTTCTGAAAAGTTAATTCAAGGAGTATCTGAGGCATTAGAAGCTAATGAATTAATAAAAATTACTGTTTTAGAAACAGCTCCTGATGAAATTCAAAATTTAGCTAATCAATTAGCTAATGATACTTCTTCCTTAGTTGTACAAACTGTTGGTAACAAAATTACTTTATTTAGAAAAAGAATGAAAAATTCTAAAATAGAATTTCCAGAATAAATCAATCTATTAATATTTATCTAATAAAGAAGCGGATTATTGTTTTATTTCCGCTTCTTTTATCTATTCTTATTAATTCATAAAAAAATAGAAAGTAATTAAAATATTACTTTCTGTGGTGATCCAGGAGGGATTCGAACCCCCGACCCACGGATTAGAAATCCGTTGCTCTATCCAGCTGAGCTACTGAACCATGTTTTTGTAACATACATAATATTACCACTTTTTCTGCCATGTGTCAATAAAATTTTATAAATTTTTGTTTTTTATTACATTTTACTTTTTTCATCATATTTTGTAAAAAGCTATTTTAGGAATAACCTAAAATAGCTCTTTCTATTTTATATCTCATTTTTCCAAAAAGTGGCATATGCTCTATAAGCTTCATATATATCAAATTTACTTGTTACTTCATAAGGAGCATGCATAGAAAGTACAGGAACACCACAATCAATTACATCTACTCCTTTATTGGCTAAAATATAAGCAATTGTGCCTCCTCCCCCTGTATCTACTTTTCCTAATTCTGCAACTTCATATTGTACTTTTTCTTTTTCAAAAATTTCTCGTATTTTGGCTACATATTCTGCATTAGCATCAGATGCCCCAGATTTACCTCTAGCTCCTGTATATTTATTCATTCCAATTCCTCTACCTAGATAACCAGAATTGTATTTATCATGCACTTGTGCATAGATTGGATCATATCCAGCATCTACATCTGCAGATAACATCCTAGAATTACAGAATACTTTATCTAATAAATTAGGACTATTAACTCCTAATTTATTTAGAATTTCTGCTATAAATGTATCAAATATATGTGATTCCATTCCAGTATTTCCCATACTTCCAATCTCTTCTTTATCTGAAATAATACATACAGCTGTTGTTGTTGGTTTTTCTAAAGAAAGAAGTGCAGTTAGAGCAGTATATACACATACTTTATCATCTTGTCCATATGCTGCGACCATACTACCATCAAAACCTAGAGTTCTAGCTTTAAAAGCTGGAACTAGTTCTAATTCTGAGCTAACAAAGTCTTGCTCAGTAATACCATATTTTTGATTTAGTATATTCATTACATTTAACTTTACCGTTTCGCTAACTTCTTTTTCTGGGAAAGGCATACTTCCTATTAATAAATTTAATTCTTCTCCTTTTACTCCGTCTTTAAGCTTTCTTTCCATTTGTTCTTGTGCAAGATGTGGTAATAGATCGGTAATAGTAAATATTGGTTCATCCTCATTTTCACCTATGCAAATTTCTACCTTTTCACCATTTGCTTTTACTATAACCCCATGAATAGCAAGTGGAATAGTTGTCCATTGGTATTTTTTTATTCCTCCGTAATAATGTGTTTTAAAGTAAGCAAAACCTGTATCTTCATATAATGGATTTGGTTTTAAATCTAATCTTGGAGAATCAGCATGAGCACCAATAATATTTATTCCCCTTTCTATTGGATTTTTTCCTATAACTGCTAAATACATACTTTTTTCATGATTAATATAATATATTTTATCTCCAGCTTTTAATGTTTTTATTGTTGCTAAATCTTTAAAACCTTTTTCTTCTGCCATCTGTTTAGAAGTTTTTACGATTTCTCTTTCTGTTTTAGAATGATTTAAATACTGCATATATTGGTCGCAATAAGTAAAAATTTCATTTTTTCTTTCTTCTGAAATTCCTTGCCACCCGCATTTTTCTTGTTTAAACAATTGTTGTTTTAATTCTTCTGATTTTTTCATCTTATGTCCTCCTTTTTTTCTCTATACTTATTATTTTCTATTTTTTTTTTAGAACTCCTTTTTTTTATTCATATTTTGCAATTTTTTTCATACATTCTCATTAAATATCTTTACAAATTTTTAACTTTATTGTTTAATATAATAAATAAAAAAATGGACGGAGAAAAAAGATGAACAAAGAAAATGAAAATAATGATCAAGAGCAAAATCAAGTTATACAAAATGAATCTCCAGAGGAGATAAATAAAGAAGAGTCATCTAGCGATAACTCTTCTACTGCTGTTATTCAGGATATTCATGATATTTCTGATGCTACAGACAAAGCTTTGCAAGACATTCAGAAGGTGACTTATAATGATAACTTAAAGTCACCTAATAGTTCTTCTAAAACAATACGTGAATTAGATATAGATAAAAAACAAATCCCAGAAAATAACTCACCAGAAGAAGATTCACCTATTTATACCCCTGTTAAGAAGAAAACAAAGACCTGGCTTATCATTCTTATTATTGTTTTAGTTTTATGTATTATTATAGGTGTTTTTTCTACTATTTTTGCATTACTTAATATGAATAATGACAAGATTTTATCTGGTATTTCTGTTTATGGAATAGATGTATCTAATTTAACTAAACAACAGGCTTTAGAAAAATTAAATTCAACTTTACAAGAGCAACTTACAAAGCCGATTACCTTAACCCATAAAGAATATCAGAATTCTATTTTTCCTGAACAATTAGGAGTCTCTTTTAATTTAGAAAAAAGTGTAGAAGTAGCTTTTCAAGAAGGAAGAAGTGGAAATATTTTTGAAAATAATTTTCAAATTTTAAATCTATATTTTTATAAAAAGAATATTATTCCTAGCTTCTCTTATAATGAAGAAAGTTTTCAAGCTTTAATTAATGATATGAATACTAATTTGCCCGACAAAACAGTAGATTCTAGCTATTACATAGACGGTAATAATTTAATTATTACTAAAGGGATTGATGGAGTAGAAATTGATACCGAAACTTTAAAAAATGATATCTTATATTATTTAAATAATATGTCTACAGCAAGTAACACCATAGAGCTTCCTGTAAAGGAAAAAATTGCTACTCAACCAGATATTGATGCAATTCATTCTGAAATATATAAGGCTCCTCAAGATGCCTATTATACTAAAGATCCTTATACAGTGCATCCTCATAGTGACGGTATAGATTTTGCTATTTCTATTGATGAAGCGAAAAACATGTTATCACAACCAGCAGATAATTATACTATTCCTTTGCAGGTTTTATCTCCTAAAGTAAAAACTTCTGATATTGGAACTGAGGCATTTCCTAATCTACTAGGTTCTTATACTACTTATTATAGTACCAGCAACTCTAATAGAAGTACCAATATTGCCTTAGCTTCTCAAAAAATTAATGGAACTGTTGTAATGCCAGGAGAAACCTTTTCTTATAATACAACCGTGGGAAAAAGAACTGCTGCTGCCGGATTCAAAGGTGCTGCTTCTTATGTGAATGGTGAAGTTGTAGATAGTATTGGTGGAGGAATCTGCCAAGTGTCTTCTACTTTATATAATGCTGTTTTACTTGCAGACCTTGAAATTGTAGAAAGAACGAATCATGGATATGATACAGGTTATGTTCCTGTAAGTCGAGATGCAACTGTTTCTTGGGGTGGTCCTGACTTTAAATTCAAGAATAGTAGGGATTATCCTATTAAAATAGTATGTTCAGGAACTGGAGGAAGTGTTGTTTTCAAAATTTTTGGATTAAAAGGCAATGACGAATATGATGTATCTATTGTTTCTTGGGTTGAAAGCACAATTCCTTATAAAACAATTTACCAAAAAACATCAAGTTTAGTCAAAGGAAAGCAAAAAGTAATACAAAGCGGTTCTAATGGATGTAAGAGTGTAGCATATCGCGTTTATAAGAAAAATGGTGTAGAAGTGTCTCGCCAGTTGCTTTCTAGAGATACTTATAATCCTCATAATAAAATAGTCTCTGTTGGAGTATAATTTTTTTAAAATTATGGAGGTGATAATATGTCCATAATACAAGTTAATAACCTTACCTTTAGATACGAAGGTAATATCCATTACGTTTTTGAAAATGTATCTTTTCATATGGATACAAATTGGAAACTTGGGCTAATAGGTAGAAATGGAAAAGGTAAAACTACTCTCTTTAAATTATTACTTGGGAAATATCCTTATAAAGGAAGTATTCATTCAACCGTAGATTTTGATTATTTCCCCTTTGAAGTAAAAAATCCAGAAATTATTGTAAGAGATTTAATTCAATCAATTGCTCCCAACACAGAAGAATGGGAAATACTAAGAGAATTTCGGGTTATTAAGCACATCTTCCGATATTCTTGATAAAAGTTTTCAAATTCTTAGTGGTGGCGAACAAGTAAAAGTATTATTAGTTAGTTTATTTTTAAAAGAAAATCATTTCTTATTGATTGACGAACCAACAAATCATTTAGATGTGGAAACCAAGAAAAATTTGGCTAATTATTTAAAAAGCAAAAAAGGTTTTATTATCGTTTCTCATGATAGGAGTTTTCTTGACCAAGTAGTTGACCATATTTTATGTATTCAACATACCCATATAGAAATTCAAAAAGGAAATTTTAGTTCTTGGCAAGAAAATAATGATAAGCAAATTCATTTTGAACTTACTCAAAATGAAAAATTGCAAAAGGATATTCAAAGATTAGAGATTGCATCTAAAAATACGTCCAATTGGTCTGACCAGGTAGAAAAAACTAAATATGGTACAAGAAACTCTGGTTCAAAAGTAGATAAAGGATATATTGGCCATCAATCTGCCAAAATGATGAAAAGATCTAAGGTTATAGAAAAAAGAGTAGAAAAAGCAATTGAGCAAAAGACTAGTTTATTAAAAAATGTTGACAAATCTGATTTACTTACAATAAAACCTTTGAATAATTCAAGGAATTTATTGATTGCTGCAAATGACTTACAGATTAAATATAATCATCAAGCTATTTTTGATAAAATTTCTTTTGAATTAAAAGATGGTGAAAGGTTAGCCATAACTGGTAAAAATGGAGCAGGAAAATCTAGCATACTCAAATTAATTTTAGGAGAACAGATAGATTATGATGGTTATTTTAAAATTGTAAACGACTTGAAATTATCCTATGTTTCTCAAATGACTCACTCTTTAAGTGGTACATTACGAGATTTTGCTAAATTAGAACATGTGAATGAAGGAATTTTTAAAGCAATGCTAGTAAAAATGGGATTTTCTCAATTAGATTTGGAAAAATGCATAGAAGAACTTAGTGAGGGACAAAAGAAAAAGGTTTTATTATCTAAGAGTATTTCTGAATCTGCTAATATTTATATTTGGGACGAGCCATTAAATTATATTGATATTTTAACAAGAATGCAGATAGAAGAAGCAATTTTGAAATACAAGCCTACTTTGATTTTTATTGAACATGATGAAACTTTTATAAAGAAAATTGCTACTAAAGTATTACCATTGTAAAAGTAAGAGTAGATAATTTTTTTATCTACTCTTACTTTTTTTATATCATACCTAAAATATAAATCATATATACAATAATTAATATAATTCCTTTTTCTCCATCTAACTCACTTTTTTTATTCATAGTTGTGATTAGTTGTAAAAGTATTGTTATAGCTATTAAAACCAATATACTTATATTAAAGTCAGAAGTAAATACTAGAGGATTAATCATGGCTCCTAACCCTATTAATAAACACAAATTTAGAATATTAGAACCTGAAATATTACCTAATAATAAATCTGTTTCATTCTTTTTAGCTGCTATAATTCCTGTAATAATTTCTGGTAGAGCTGTTCCTACTGCCAATATAGTCATTCCAATAAAACTTTCAGATAATCCTAATTTTGTGGCAAGAGTTATGGAATTATCTACAACAAAATCTGAACCAAATTTTAAACCTAATATTCCTAGTATTAAATATATCATAATTAATATTGCAGATTTTCTTTCTTTTGATTCGACTTCTTTTTTTATCTCTTCATCCATTTTTTTATTTTTTAATTTCTTTTCTTCATATATAGTGTATATGATATAGGCTACTGTACATAAAATTAATATAGCTCCTTGCCATCTAGTAATAATATACACGTTACCTGATTGATTTGTATTGCCTAAAATTAACAGTAATATCATAGCTAATATTCCCATCGGAAGATGGGTTTTAATTATTCTTTTATCAAATTTTACCGGTCTTATTAAACTCGTAATTCCTATAACAAATAAAAAATTACATATACAACTGCCAATTGCATTTCCTATAATTAAGTCCGAATGTCCATCTATTGCAGACGTTATGGTAATGAAAATTTCTGGAAGCGAAGTTCCTAAGGCAACAATTGTTAATCCTATTACCATCTCGGATAGTCCAAATTTTTTAGCTATGCTTGTAGCTGCTTTTACTAGTAAATCTGCTCCTTTTACTAAAAAAATAAAGCCTACTATTACTAGTGTTATTTCCCATAACAAATTGTTTTCTCCTTTCATTTGTTCATTTATGATTATTATCTTAAATATAAATAAAATTATACCTTACATGTTTAGTATATCAAATCCATCCTTTTTTAAGCAAGTTTTTTAGTTTATTTTTATTTCATATTTTTTTAGTTTGAATTATATTGTAAATTATTATATAATTTTTTTGGTGATAGTATGAGAAACATTTTAGACGATAACTTAATTTATTTAATATTTTCTATTGTAGAAGAAATTCCTTCTGGATATGTTGCCACTTATGGTCAAATTGCTAAATTAATTGGTAGAGAAAAGAACGCAAGACTTATTGGACGAGTACTAAAGATGTCATCTCTCTATGGCAATTTTCCTTGCCATAGAGTTGTAAATCATAATGGTAGGCTTGTTCCTGGTTGGAAAGAACAAAAAATACTTTTACAGAATGAAAATATTACCTTTAAAGATGATTCCCATGTTAATTTAAAAAAACATTTATGGAAAGTTTAATATCTGCTCCTTTCTAGTTTTTTTATATTTTCAAAAATCTGTAATTTTATGTAAAATATGCTATAATATTTATGTTACTCGTTAACTTTTTTCATACCAACTGGTATAGAAATGGAGGATGTTTATGTTTAGATTAAACAGTATTACTTTTAAAGATGAAGAAACAGGTAAAATTATTGAAGTTAATATTGACGGCAAAGTTACTTCTACCCAGAAAATTACTCCAGATGAGTACGTTTGCGCCAGCCTTTATACCGGCCTAATTTTAGGCGGTGGTTTCAGTGCTTTACTTGATTATGTTCAGAAGAAAAAGTAATGTTCCTCGCCTGGCACAGGATTTGTAATCCTCCGTTTCTTGTAAAATCAAAATTTTGCATATAATTTAGTTGATTTTTTAACCGTCCTATCTACTAAAAGGAATATTATAGTTAGTTTTACCTACATAGGAATTTCACCTCTCCGCTGTTAGCCGAGCGACTCCTCAACATCATATCAAGCCAAGCCGAAGTATCATTATTTCGTTCTATAATATTGGTGTTATGACACTAGAGTTTAGTGTATTTTTCAATGTACTTTTGCAGTTTTACAATTTTTGCTTGCAAAGCTATTGTAATTATGATAGCATTATAGTATAATAATTATAGATTGTCAATAACAAATTGTAAAAAAATAAAAATTGTT
>CALWZX010000046.1 GCA_944386125.1 uncultured Clostridia bacterium
GGTAAAATTGTCATCTTAAATATGAATATTGCTACTTATCGCAATCTTTCTAAAGTTATTGCTGCCTATTTAAAACTCGATTTTCAGTCTGAAGTGTTATCTAGACTAGCAAAGCCTAATACAATTCATAGAACTGTGTGTTTTATCAGTGATGAATTTCATGAATATGTAAGTAATTTAGATGCAGATTTTTTTGCTCAAAGTAGAGAAGCTAAATGCATTAATATTGTTGCCACACAAAGTTACACCTCTCTTCTTAATACTTTGCAAAATCAGTCTGCTGTGAAAGTTATTGTACAAAGTTTAGTAAATAAATTATGGTTTCGTACAGATGACGTTTTCACCATCGAAGATATTCAAAAACAAATAGGAAAAGAAGAAAAAGAAAAAATTTCTCAAACTATATCTGAAAATGCAAAAGAAACAAATTATAATTTTTTATTAAAGCGATTTCACTCCTATGGTTCTAATTTATCTGAATCCTTTAACACTTATTCTATGTCTGACTACATTTATGATACTAATTTTTTTACACAAAAACTAGAAACCTTCAGTTGTTTATGCTTTATTTCTAATGGATTTTCTATTTTACCACCACAAAAAATTTATATGTTTAACAGTTATTTATCAGAAAGGAGTTTTTATGAAACATAAAAAAATATATTGGATTTTTCTTTTGATACTCACTTTATTACTCATTCCTAATCTCTGTTTTGCTTGGGGCGAACCTGAATTAGTTAACAAATTAAATAGTGCCTTTGAAAATATTAGAGATTGGTTAATAAAGCTAGCAACACCTGCTGCAGCTGTTGCTGTTGGAACTGGTGTTTTTATGAAAAAATTTAGTTTTGGTGATGAAGAAAAAATGCGTCTAGGAAAAAAATTAATTAAGGGAAGTCTTTTTTCATATGCCTTTATTTTAGCAATTAATTTAATATTATCTGCTATACAATCTTTAGTAGGTTAGGAGGATCTTTTTACGGAAAATTCTGAAAATATTTCTCAAGTCATCATCAATACCATTAATACTATTTTTAGCAGTCTTTTCTCTTCTATTGATAATCAAGTATATACTCTATTAGATACCTTTACTTTTGTTGATACAAACATTATACATAATTCTTTCATGGAAAATCTACTCGGAAACCATGTATCTACTAGCATTATTATAATTGCTAATTCCCTTTTAATTGCTTTTACTCTTTATTATTGTGCAAAACTACTATTTTCTCATTTAACCTATATTCAATTAGAAAAGCCTTATCAATTCATTTTCCGTTTATTGCTCTTTGCTCTTTTTATGAATTCTTCTTACTTTATTTGTGAGCAAATTATTTCTATTAATTCTTTAATCTCTTCGTCTATTCAAGCTATAGGAAAAGAACTTTTTGGGCATACCTCTAATTTTCAATCTTTAATTTTAGAATTAAATACCATTATTAGTATAGAAAGCACTTCTTTTAATATTTTTTCTTTAGAAGGAATGATAAAAGGTTTTATTTCTGTAGGGTTATTACAACTTATTTTTTCTTATGCGTTACGTTATATAATGATAAAAGTTTTTATTGTCATTGCACCATTTGCTATTTTAAGTTTAATACATTCTTCTACTACTTGGTTTTTTAAAAACTGGCTAAAAGCTTTTTTAGGATTGCTTTTTTTACAAAGTTTTATTGCTATTATTTTATTAATTATTTTTTCTATTCAATTTGATACTGCTAATCTATTTTCCCAAATACTATATTTAGGCGGTATTTATGCCTTAACCAAAGCCAATAGCTATATTCAGTATTTAATAGGTGGTATCTCTACAGAAATTTCTCAAATTTCCTCTAAATTTCACAATACTTTTTCTAAATAGAAAGGAGCTTAAATGAAATTTATTTTTCCTCAAAATTATCAATTTAAAAATAAACTTTTAGGAATGATTGATTATTCTACAGCTATTTTTGATGTAATTTGGTGTTTTCTTATTTATTGTATGACAATTCCCTTTTCCGATTTTTCTACTAAATGTACTATTTTCATTATATTTTGTTTTCCTGTTTTATTGATTAGTCTTGTAGGTATTCAACGTGAAAATTTTTTATATGTTGCCTATTATTTCATTAAATTTTTATATCATCGAAAAATTTATTTATATAAAAAATAACCCTAATTTTTGTTGTCATTTTCGACATAAAATGATATAATTCTTTCTATAATATTATGTAGAAGGAGTTGTTCTTTTATGAAATTAGAACAAAATGATAAGTCATTATTATTTTCACAAACAGAATTGCCTGATGTATTCTTTACAGAATATTTATCCCAAGCAACCGGTGATTCTATTAAAGTATATTTATATTTATTATTTTTATCTAAGTATAATAAAGATGTAAAAATAAATGATTTATCTAAAAAATTAGAACTTCCTTTACAAAATATTCAAGATTCTTTAAAATATTGGGAAGAAAATGGAGTAATTACTAAAAAGAATAATGGATATATTATGAATAACTTACAAGAAATAGAACTTCATAAACTTTACAAACCAAAGGTTTCTTTATCTGCCGATACTTTAAAGAAAACTGCTGAAAATCAATATCGTGCAAAAGCAATAGAAAATATTAATAATGAATTTTTCCAAGGTGTCATGTCTCCTTCTTGGTATAGCGATATTGACTTATGGTTTAAGAAGTATGGTTTTGATGAAGAAGTTATGATTGCTCTATTTCGTTATTGTTATAATCGTTCTGCTCTTCATCGCAATTATATTCAAACCGTTGCCGATGCTTGGTATAAGAATAAAATTAAAACATTTAATGACTTAGATGTTTATTATGAGAAACAAGAAAAATTAAATAAAATTTTTAAATCTATTGCCAGAAAGTTAGGTTTTTCTCGTTCTTTAACACAATATGAAGAAGCCTATATCGAAAAATGGGTAGTAGACTTTGGTTATAGTATGGACGTTATTGAAATTGCTTTAAAAAAGACTACTTCTAAAGCAAATCCTAATTTTGATTACTTAGACAAAATTATTTCTAACTGGCATGAACACAATTTAAAAACAGTAAATGACGTGCAAAAATTTCTTATAGAATTAAAGCAAAAAAGAGAAAATACCAAAGAATTAGAAAAGAAAACAGGTTATACCAATTATGATCAAAGAAAATATGATAATCTAAATCAACTATATGCAAATTTTAATTTATAGGAGGGCCACATGGAGCAATCCACTTTAAAACAATTATTAACAGAATATGAGAAAAAACGTATGCTTGCAGTTCATGAAGCAAAAGAAAGAAAAAAGGAAATTTATGAAAAAGCACCCCGTCTGCAAGAAATTGATGATGCCTTAACAAAAGAAGCAATTCAAACTTCAAAACTAATGCTTTCTCAAAATAATCCCAATTTGGTAAAATCTTTAGAAAAAAATATTGCCAAATATAAAGAAGAAAAAGAAAAAATTTTATCTTCTTTAGGGAAATCTTCTGCCGATTTAAAACCAAAATATGAATGTGATATTTGTCATGATACTGGCTATGTAACAGATGGATATCATAGTACTATGTGTAATTGTTTAAAGCAAAAAATCTATAACATAGAATATAATAAAAGCAATATTTCTAATCTAGAAAATCAAAATTTTAAAAATTTTTTATCCACATATTATTCAGAAGATGTGGATGAAGAAAAATATCATTCTTCTATTTCTCCTAGAAAAAATATAGAGAATATTAAGAAGATAGCTTACCACTTTATTGAAAATTTTGATGACCCTAATGAAAATAATTTATTATTTTCCGGAAATACTGGTCTCGGAAAAACCTTTTTAAGTAGCTGTATTGCTAATGAACTTTTAAAAAAGGGAAAAACAGTTTTATATCAAACTGCGCCTGTTATGCTAGATACAATTATTGATTATCGATTTGGAAAGAAAGAAGTTCCCAAAAATATTTATGACAATATTCTTCATGTAGATTTATTAATTATTGATGATTTGGGAACAGAATCTATGAATAGTATGAAATTTACTGAATTATTTAATATTATTAATTCTCGTTTATTAAATCCTAATCATAAAGTTACCAAAACTATCATCTCTACGAATTTAAGCTTACAAAATTTATACAATAATTATGATGAAAGAATTGTTTCCCGTATAGTTGGAAATTATAATGTTTGTTATTTCTATGGAGATGATATTCGTTTTCAAAAAAAATTTTCTAATAGAAAATAGAGAAGTTTGATACTTCTCTATTTTTTCTATTCTTCATTTTCTTGATTTTCTATTGTTTCAATACTTACCACTTTTCCACCATCATTTGTCCTCATAAGTGTTACACCTTGTGTTGATCTTCCTAATATGCTAATTTCTTCTACTCTTAGTCTAATAATGGTTCCTGTGTCTGTAATGAGCATAACATCTTCTGTTCCATCTGTAATTTTTATTCCTACTAGATTTCCTGTTTTTGGTGTTACTTTATAGGTAATAACGCCTCTTCCTCCTCTATTTTGTACTCTGTATTCATCTAGTTCTGTTCTCTTTCCAAATCCATTTTCTGTAATAGCAAGTAAGGTTGCATTATTTCCTGCTATAATAGATTCCATTCCTATAACTTCATCGTCTTCATCTAGTTTCATTCCTATAACACCTTGTGCTGTTCTACCCATAGGTCTTACATCTTTTTCATCAAAAGTGATACTCATTCCTTGTTTCGTTACTAAAACTACATTATCCTCTCCATCTGTTAGTCTTACCTCTATTAATTCATCATCTTCTTTTAATGTTATAGCAAGTAATCCGCTCTTTCTTACTGAATTATACTCTTGTAAAGATGTCTTTTTAATCAATCCATTTTTTGTTGCCATTAATAAATATTTACCTTCTGCAAAATTACTAATTGGAATAACAGCTGATATTTTTTCTCCATTATCTAATCTTAATAGATTTACTATAGCTGTTCCCTTTGCAGTTCTTCCTGCCTCTGGAATTTCATATCCTTTTAATTGATATACTTTTCCTTTATTGCTAAAGAATAATATCGTATCATGTGTAGATGCTGTAAAGATTTGTTTTACAAAGTCCTCTTCTCTTGTTGCAATACCTGTTATACCTTTACCACCTCTTTTTTGACTCTTATAAGTATCTATTGGCATTCTTTTAATATATCCAAAATGTGTTAATGCTACTACTGTTTGTTCTTCTTTAATTAAGTCTTCTACATCTATCTCACCTTCAGCTGCAACTATCTTTGTTCTTCTTTCATCTCCATATTTTTCTTTAATTTCAGTAAGTTCCTCTTTGATAATGTCAAACACTAATTTCTCACTCTCTAAAATAGCTCTTAAATGTTCTATTAATTTCATTAATTGCTCATATTCTTCTTCTATCTTTTCTCTTTGTAATCCTGATAATGTTTTTAATCTCATATCTAAGATTGCTTGAGCTTGTATATCTGAAAGATTAAATCTTTTCATCAATCTTTCTTTTGCATCATCATATGCACTACGAATGATATTAATTACTTCATCTATATTATCTAAAGCTATTTTTAATCCTTCTAAAATATGTGCTCTTGCTAAAGCTTTATCTAATTCAAACTTTGTTCTACGTATAATTACATTTTCTCTATGCTTAATATAATATTGTAAACATTGTCTTAATGTAAGTATTTTTGGTTCTCCATCTACTAAAGCAAGCATAATAATTCCAAAAGAATCTTGCATCTGTGTATTTTTATATAATTGATTTAATACTACTTGTGCATTAGCATCTCTTTTTAATTCTATAACAATTCTTACTTTTTCTTTTCTATCAGATTCATCTCGAATTTCTGAAATTCCCTCAATTTTCTTTTCTCTTACATGTGAAGCAATATTTTCAATTAATTTTGCTTTATTTACTTGATATGGTAAAGAACTAACGATAATTCTTTGCTTATTATTACTCATTTCTTCAATTTCAGCTTCTGCTCTTACTGTTATTTTTCCTTTACCCGTTGTGTAGGCTTCTTTAATACCTTCTCTTCCTAAAATAATTCCTTCTGTTGGAAAGTCTGGTCCCTTAATAATTGTCATTAATTCTTCATCAGAAACATCATTATTTTCAATTAATCTGATAATTCCATTAATTACTTCTGTTAAATTATGTGGAGGTATATTAGTTGCCATACCAACTGCAATACCTGATGATCCATTTACTAAAAGTGCTGGTATTTTAGCAGGAAGTACTGTTGGTTCCTGCAATCTATCATCAAAGTTTGGCATAAAATCTACTGTATTTTTTTCAATATCTGTCAACATAGTTTCTGCTATTTTAGACATTCTTGCTTCTGTATAACGATAAGCAGCTGCACCATCACCATCTGTAGATCCAAAGTTTCCATGACCATCTATTAATGGGTATCTCAAAGAGAAATCTTGTGCCATTCTTACCATAGCATCATATACAGATGAATCTCCATGTGGATGATATCTACCAAGTACGTCTCCTACGGTTGTAGCAGATTTTCTATAAGGTTTATCTGATGTTAATCCATCTTCATACATAGTATATAAAATTCTTCTATGCACTGGTTTCATACCATCTCTAACATCTGGAAGTGCACGTTGTACAATAACACTCATTGCATAATCGATGTATGCTGTTTTCATCTCTGTTTCAATGTTTCTTACTATAATTTTACCGTCTCTATTTTCTTCCATTTTTTACATCCTTTCTTTTCCTTATGTGCTATTTCCTATGTATGTATTATACTTGAAACACAAAAAATATGCAAGGAAAAAAGCCAAAAAACTTTAGGGATTTTAAGGTTTCTTAGCTTCTTTTAAAATGTTTTTTTGAACTAAAATTTTTATTATATATCTTTTTATAGTTAGAATTTTTTG
Organism: uncultured Clostridia bacterium; assembly: GCA_944386125.1. Lineage (GTDB taxonomy): Bacteria > Bacillota > Clostridia > TANB77 > CAG-508 > UMGS1663. Next base: position 6,877 of record CALWZX010000046.1, read on the forward strand.
AAATAATTTTTATATCCCTGATAAAATTTTTTTGAATTGAAATGGTGGTTTTGTATAAAAAGATTACTTGAATAAATTTGAAGATATATAATAAATCATCTTGAAAAAAATATATATTTATATGTTATAGATTAACATAGAAATAACTATTGTAATAATGTAACTAATTCTAATTGTTCTTGACTTAAGTTGAAACTTTTATTGTTGTTTTTTATCAATTGATGTAAATTTTCTATGGTTCTAGCTTCTTTAAGAGTATTTTCTAATGGTAATATCATTTTAAATTTTTCTTTCATCTTTTGATATTCTTTTTCCATTCCCTCAAAGTCTTGATTTTCAAAATATTCTTTCCAATTATTTGTATATTTCTGTAACTTTTCTGCTGCGTCTAATTGTTCATTAAAACTACTTTCTATTTTATTTGCAATACTATCTAATACCACATTTTTTCCTTTTTTGATTGTGTGTATTAATCCATCAGATATATTACTAGCATTACCTACTTTATCTAATACAAAGTCCAAAGAGTCCGAGATTCCATCTATAATTCCTCCATTTCTTATGGCATTTTGTGCTTGTCCAACTGTTTCAAAATTTCCCGTAAATATGCCTATTACACTTTTTCCTAGGTCAATTGCTGAATCTATTGCTTGTTCTATTCCCTCCTTAAATCCATTTTGTAATATGGTGTCTTTTACATCAATAATTTGTTCTTCTATTACATCCGGAAGTAATACTCTTAAGCCTATATCTAGTCCTGTGTTAACCACTTTTCCTAAATTAGTTTCTAAAAAATTTTTTTGTTCTTTTTCTAAATTGTTTTCTTGTACAATATTATTTTCTAATTCGGGCATCTTTCCTCCTATATTTTTATTTTTTGATATTCTTTTTCTATTTGTTTATCCATGTGTTTAAAATGTTCGTTTATATGTTGATTATATTTTTCATTTAATCGAATTCTTCCTAAAATTTTATATTCTTTAAAAATATTTTTGACGATATTTTCTTCAATGGCGTTTTCATTATATTTATTTATTAAAAGTTTAATTTTATTTTTGGGGATTTTCCAGTGAATATAATATATATTTAATAATTGTTTAGCTTTTTTTATTTCCGATATATTTCCTTCTAATAAGAAAATACATTGTGTACTATTTTCTAATATATTTTTTGTGTAATCAAAAAAGCATTCTGATGAGGTATCTATTAATATATAATCATAGTACTTTTTTATTTCTTTTATTATTTGATAAATTTTTTCACTACTAATTTTATATTTGCTATCAAATAATAAATTTATTCCAGAAATTAAATCTATCGATGAATTAATTTTTATGATTAAATCTTGAATTGTTATTTTTGAACGAATTAAATCATTTTCTTTTATTTTTCTTTGTATCTTTTTGGTATATTTTTTTACACCTAGCATTGTATGCAAACTATTATTTAATATATCAAAATCTATGATTAATATTTTTTTATTTTGCGTTTGTAACATATTTGCCATTTGTATTGTAATAATACTTTTTCCTACTCCTCCTGTTCCTAAAATAGGTATAATTTGATTCTCTTTTATTTCCTCTACTGTTTCTTTTTTATTATCTTCTATTTTTATATTATTTTTTTCTAAAATTCTTTTTAAATTTTGTATCTCTTCTTTCAATTCGTTTATATTTTCTCTTTTCTTTGTTAATATTTTGCTGATTTCTTCTACTGATGTTTGATTATGATAAAATATGTGTTCTATTCCTAGTACTCTTAAATCTTTTTCTAGAGATGTATTTTTTTCCTCTAAAAATACAAGTATTTCTATTTTTTCATTTTTTTCTTTTATTTTTGTTATTAATTCTTTTAAATTATTTTTTCCAGGTAATAATTGACTCAATAACAATTTATCAATATTTTGATTTTCGTTTAGTGTTTCAAAAATACCTTCCTGATACTGTATGTCTGGTATCATTACTTTTATATTTTTTTCTTTTTCTAGCAATTCGGCTATTTTAGGATTTGCTAGTGCTGTAACTATTTTTATCATTATTTTTCTCCTATTCTATTATATTTTTTTCTTCTTGTGAGCATTCTATTTTGGTTAATATATGTTCTGCTCCTACAAACATAATACATTCTCCCCTTTTTAGTGATTTTATTTCTATTTTTTCCTTTTCTGATAAATTAGTATATTGCGATAGTAGTTGGATATTTTCTTCTTCTAGTGAGAAAAATGTTTTGATTTCTGAATTATTAATAATACTTCTTCCATATGTTCCCTTATCTAGACTAAATAAATCAGATATATCCTGTGTAATAGCAACTCCACTTCCACCATATTTTCTAATTGTTTTAAAAATTTTATATATAAAGCTTGCTACATCTTTGTTAGAAGTAACTCCAATTAATCTCCAAATTTCATCTAAATAAATTGCTTTTTTTATATTGCGGTCTTTTTTTATTTTATCCCAAAATAGTTCTACACAAATATACATCCCATATTTCAAATTTTCTTCTCCTAATTCATATACATCTGCTACTATTAATTTGTTTTTTAATTCCACATTTGTATAATGATTAAAAAAACTTAAAGAACCTTTTACAAAAGGTATTAATTTCGTTTGCATTTTTATCGTTTTTTCATCTTTTCCTAGTAGTTCATAAAAATCCTGCATAATAGGCATTTCTTTGCTTTCTTTAAATATTGGTTTTATTGAAATTTTATTAGTTTTTTTCAATAAACTTTCATCTTGAAAAGTGATACCCTTTTTTTTATATAATTCTATTAATTTTTCTTCGAGAATTGCTTTTTCTTCTTCATTAATATTTCCAAAAATCAAGTTAAAGAAACTAACCAATTTTGTTAATTTAGTAGCAAGGTAACCATTCTGCCCTTCTTCTAAGCTTTCTTCTCTTATATCAAAAATGTTGATATATGTTTTAGAAGCTCCACCTATTTTTATTAATGTTCCTTCTAATTGTTTACATAGTTTAGTATATTCTCTATCCGGATCGATAATATATTGTTCAATTCCTAATAGTCTATATCTCAGTATCAATAATTTTGTATAAAAGGATTTTCCGTGCTCCGCTTGCACCAAAAATACACATATTAGCATTTTTATATTTATTTTTATCATACCTATCAATGAATACTAAAGAATTATTATAAATATTACTACCAATAAAAATTCCCTGTTCATCAAATATTGCTGAAGATATAAATGGATATGTACATGGTAAGCTAGATGTTAATATATTTCTTTTAGATACTTCCTTGATATCTTTATGGTTTTCCATTAATGGCAAATTGCTTAAAAATGCTTGTTCTTGCCTAAAATAGGCTCTTCTTACTTGCATACCTTTACTTTGTAGAATACCTTCTATTTTATTAAGAAGATATTCTAATTCTTTTTCTTCTTTTGCATATGTGTTAATATAAATATATAAAAAATATAGTTCTTCATTGTTTACTTGTATTTCTCTACGTATGTATTTTGCATCCTGATAGGTAAATGCTGCTATTTCTATATCCTCTCTATTGTTATCTTTTTCTTTTAATTCCACTCCTACATTTCCTATATGATAGGTTAAATCTTTAATAACTTTATAAGCGTTTTGTTTTTCATAATATATGGAGATATTAATATTGATATTAGAATCTATTAAAGATTTTAATAATAATTCTTGTTGTTCTCTATAATAATTAACTATTAACAAAGAGGCATAAAAAACTCCATCTATTTTTATAAAATTTGGCTTTGTGGTTAAAATGTAGCTCGGACTAATCTCATCTTTTGTTGAAAAGATTCCTTCTAATTTATTTTTTATTATTTTTTTCTGAATAAATTATATTACCTCCTTTATATTTTCTCTAAATACATTCTTTTATTTAAAAAAGAGAAAATAATTTCTTTTGCTTCTTGTTTGGTAGATATGTCTTTTACTATATTCCCACATCTTGCCAAACACTCTTTTATCTTAAAATATTCCTCATTTAATTCTTCTTCTATCATTTTTTCAATTTGATTTTCTTTTGATTTTTTTAATATGATATAAAATTTTTTACTAGATGATTTTTTATTTTGATTCAAATTTTTGATGTATTCCATGTAATTTTGAGAAATTTTTTTAATTTTTAAAGAATCGGCTCTACTTTCAATATATTGTATATGTGTTTTTAAATCTTCTTTACTACTTTGTATAATGATTTGAAAATTAAAATTACATGTTTTTAAAAAAATTTTATAAGAATTTAAAATAGCTTCTTTTTCTAACTCAGTTTTTAAATTAAAATTTATGGGACTTACTTGCAAAATTTTTATGTATGCTTTATTTTTTAGTTGTATCATTCCGTTTTCTAAAAAATATTCATATGGCAACCATTCTTGAACACTTTCTATTTGTTTTTTTATTACAAAATCTCCTTTCTTTTTGCTTGTTAGTTTTATTTTACACTTATTTCCATATTTTGTCAAGAAAAACTTTCCGACTTTTTTCGACATTTCGTATAAAGCCGTTGATATATCTAGTTTTTATTATTATATTTTTTCACAAGCTTTTAAAAATATTTCTTCCATTTGTTGTAAAATTTTTTTTGCTTGTTTCTCTGAAAGAGCCTTTCCTTCCTCCCCTTTTCCTAATTCTATAGTATAAGATGGCTTTCTGAATTTTTGTATAAACCAATCTTTATACCCAGCAAAAGAAGATGTATATGCTGGAGAAGTATATTTGTATCCACTTACTTTTTCAAATTCTTTTCCTATTTGATAACTTTTTATATCTTCTTCCTTATTCGGTCCATAAATTTCTTCACCTTGAGAATGTAATGAAATAGTCATATCCAATTGTTCTTTATTTGTAAAATTCACCATATTAATTGTTTCTATCTCTGAAAGAGGTTTTGGTCCTGGATAATCTCTAGGTCCAATATGATTTACTCCCATCTTTTTCTTATTTTCTACCGCTATCTCCCATCCCGCAGGATAATTCAAATTTAAATCCACTCCTGTGGATTTTAAAATATACCAACTAAATATAAAAGTAAATAAAATGCAGTAATCATCTATATTACAGAGTATTTCAAATTAGTTGAAGTATTCTGTATTTTTTATGCTTGATTTATTGCTAGAATTGGAGTGGTATATGAAAGAAAATAAAGAAGCGATAGGATATTATTCAGTGATTCCCGCAACAGTTTTATATAATAAAGAATTAAAAGCAAATGAAAAACTATTATATGCAATAATAACATCTCTTGCTTGTAAAGAAGGCTATTGTTTTGCATCTAATAAATATTTAGCAGAGAAATTAGATGTAAACCCAAAAACAATTTCAAGTTGGATTTCAGACTTAAGAGATAAAAATTTTGTAATTGTTGAGTTGATTAGAAATGAAAATAAACAAATAATTCAAAGAAGAATTTATATAAATGATGTACCGTATCCATTAAATAATGGATACCAGTATCAATCAAAAAATGGACAGGCTATCCATCAAAAAGTGGAACATAATAATATAAGAAATAATAATAAAATTAATAATAAAGAGCAAAGAAAGTTTTTGTCAAATTATGAGAACCAAAGAGAATATTCTAAAGAATTTTTAGAAAGTTTGTATGCGAATTAAAATAAAAA
>CALWZX010000047.1 GCA_944386125.1 uncultured Clostridia bacterium
CACAGAAGTCAAGCTCTTAAGTGCCGAAGATATTTGTGGGTTACCCTGCTGAGAAAATAGGTTGTTGCCAGAGTTTTTTTTATTTTATACAAATATCTATTTTTGTAAAATATGCATTTTATAGAAATAGGTATTTGTATTTTTTCTTCTTTATGATATAATAAGACCATAAAACCAATAGAGAAAGGAAAAAATTATGAATTCTTTACGAAATATAGATATGGAAGTACTATTTTCTCGTTTAGGTATTTCTTTAGAAGATAAACCAAATCAAGTAATAGGAGTACTACAAACTTATTTAAAACAACGACAAGGAATATTAAAAATAAAACAAGAAAGATTAAAAAATATAATGAATTTTACTACTAAAGAAAAAATGGAAATGGAAAGAAATCGTATTATGAATGATATTTCATCAGTAAAAGATGAAATAAAAAATATGACAGACTTATTAGCAATTTTTGAAAATCGTGATTATTTAGAAGGATATAAAGAAGAAGTAAAAAAGAATGGTTTATTGTATCCGGGTGAGTTTTTATTAGGAATTAAAAAGAAGGAAGAGTTAAATGGTCAGCAAGAAGTTCAAGTACGAGAAGGTAAAGTAGAAATAGATGAAATGAAAGAGAATCAAACAGAACCAGAAGACAAGAAAATGACCTATTTAGAGAGGATGCAACAACGTTTTAATAGCATTCCATTATTTACTAGAAAAGAATTAGATAGCATAAAAAACTTAAGTGTAGAATTAGCAACAAAATCTCAAGAACTTACTTTTACGAATGACCTTACGAGACAACAATATATGATTAGATTATTAGGAAGAATAAAATATACAGCAGAAATAAATATAGAAGATGTAGGGTTATTTGTATATGCTTTGCAAAAAGCCAATGAAAAAACAAAACATATTGTTCTTGGGCAAATTCCTTTAAAGGCAATGCAAGAAAAAGCAGAGGCAAAACAATTTGTATTAAATAATTTATTTGCAGATTATAAAATAAAATATGCTATTAATTCAAATGGTGGATATTTAGGAGATGTACTCAAAGATGAAGAAGGAAAATATAGTATACATACAGATGAAATGCGAAAAATAGCTACATATAAAGCTAAAAAAGAAGGAATATTGAAAAACTTGGAAAAATCAGTTAATCAAGAAAATGAACCAGAAGAGAGGTAATATCATGGCGAAAAGAGAATGGAAACCAGGAAATTTTATCTACCCTATTCCGGCAGTTTTGGTAAGTTGTGGAACAATGGAAAAAGCCAATATTCTGACAGTAGCATGGACAGGAATTATTAATACGAATCCTCCTATGTGCTATATATCTGTTCGACCAGAAAGGTATTCTTACGAAATAATAAAAAAGCAAAAAGAATTTGTTATCAATTTAACTAATGAAAAACTAGCATATGCTACAGATTGGTGTGGAGTAAAAAGTGGGGCAAAAGTAGATAAATTTAAAGAAATGCACTTAACAAAAGAAAAGGCAAACCATGTACAATGTCCTTTGATTCAGGAAAGTCCTGTTTCTATAGAATGCAAAGTCAAGGAAATACGTAAATATGGTAGCCACCACGAATTTATAGCAGAGATTGTATCGATTGATGCAGATGAACAATATATAGACGAAAAAGGTAGTTTTGATATTTCTCAATGTCATTTGATAGCTTATGCTAATGGAGGTTACTACGGATTAGGTAAAAAAGTAGGCTCCTTTGGTTATTCTGTAAGGAAAAAGAAAAAAAATAGGAAAAATCAATAGAAAATGCTACAAAATATTGACTTTTATAGAGGAATATGGTAAAATAATCAAGCATATGTGGAGTGCATATGCTTTTTAAAATATGCAAAAAAATATAAAATAAAGCAAATTTAGATTGTGGAGGTGTTTTAGATGGCAGCAAAAGGAGCAAGAGAGGCAATTACATTAGAATGTACAGAATGTAAGAGAAGAAATTACATGACAGAAAAAAACAAAAGAAACAATACTGATAGATTAGAAATTAAAAAGTATTGTTCACACTGTGGAAAACGTACAACACATAAGGAAACAAAATAACTGTTTTAAGGAGGAAGAATTATCATGCCTAAGGATGCAAAAAAAGATAATAAAGAAAAGAAACATTTTTTTAAAGATGTAAAAACAGAACTTAAAAGAGTTATTTGGCCAGCACCAAAGCAACTAGTAAATAATACAGTTGCTGTTATAACAATAGTACTTATTACAGCAATTATTGTTTTTGTATTAGACTTGGCTTTCGAAAGTATGAATAAGTTTGGTATTGATAATATAAAAAATGTAGTTCAATCAACGAATACAACTAATGATACTTCAAGTAATGAAACTACAAATACAGTAGCAAATGAGCAAAGTAATAGTGTAGCAAACGAAGTAACAAATAATACACAAAATACTACAGAATCTAATACACAAGCAAATCAAGTTAATGAATAGGGAGGCTAGTATTATGTCTCAAGAAAAAGAAGACCTAAAACCTAGATGGTATGTAGTACATACCTATTCAGGTTACGAAAACAAGGTAAAAACAGATCTTGAAAAAACAGTAAAAAATAGAGAATTGGAAGATTATTTCTTTGAAATCGTAGTTCCTATGGAAGAACAAATAGAAATCAAAGATGGAAAGAAAAAAACCAATTTAAAAAAAGTTTTTCCAGGATATGTATTAATAAAAATGATTGTAACAGAGGCAACTTGGTATATTGTTAGAAATACAAGAGGTGTTACTGGATTTGTTGGTTCAGGAACAGATCCAATTCCTCTTACAGAAGCAGAAATTAGACAAATGGGATTTGACATTCCTAATGTTAATGTAGACTATGCAGTAGGGGATTCTGTAACAATTATTAATGGTTCTTTTGAAAACTTTGTTGGCACTGTCCAAGAAATTAATAAAGAAAAACATAAAGTGAAAGTATTAGTTTCTATGTTTGGAAGGGAAACACCAATTGAATTAGACTTTGCCCAAGTTCAAAAGACGGTATAAGGTATGTTTAAAATGAGGGAAACCTCATATTAATAAAATCTATAATTATTTTCGATGTTTTTATACATCAAAACCAAAAAGGAGGTGCACAAAATGGCAGAAAAAGAAATTACAAACGTAATTAAATTGCAAATTGAAGCAGGAAAAGCAACACCAGCTCCACCAGTAGGTCCAGCTTTAGGTTCAAGTGGTGTTAATATTATGCAATTCGTAAAAGAATTTAATGATAGAACAGCTAATCAACCTGGAATGATTATACCAGTAGTAATTACTGTTTATAAAGATAAATCTTTCGAATTCATTACAAAAGTACCACCAGTTGCAGTTTTAATTAAAAAAGCTATTAAAATTCAAAAAGGTTCAGGAAAACCAAACAGAGACAAAGTAGGAACAATTACTAAAGCTCAAGTAGAAGAAATAGCTAAACAAAAAATGCCAGATTTAAATGCAGCATCATTAGAAGCAGCTATGAGCATGGTTGCTGGTACTGCAAGAAGTATGGGTGTAGTAGTAGCTGACTAATATAAGCTACAATAATATTGGGAGAAGGAAACTTCGATAATACCAAAAGGAGGAAAAAAATGAAAGCAGGAAAAAGATTCAGTGAAAGTCAAAAGCTTATTGAAAAAAATAAGGTATATCCTATTCATGAAGCTTTAGAACTTATTGAAAAAATGCCAAAAGCTAAATTCGATGAAACAGTAGAACTACATGTAAAATTAGGTGTAGATTCTAAACATGCTGACCAACAAGTTAGAGGTACAACAGTACTTCCACATGGTACAGGTAAAACTTTAAAAGTATTAGTATTTGCAAAAGGACCAAAAGCTGAAGAAGCTTTAAAAGCAGGAGCAGACTTTGTAGGTGCTGAAGAGCTAATACCAAAAATAGAAAAAGAAAATTGGTTTGACTATGATGTAATCGTAGCAACTCCAGATATGATGGGTGTAGTAGGAAGACTTGGTAAAGTATTAGGACCAAAAGGATTAATGCCAAACCCAAAATCAGGAACAGTTACTATGGATGTTACTAAAGCAATCCAAGAAATCAAATCTGGTAAAGTAGAATACAGATTAGATAAAACAAACATTATCCATTTAGGTTTTGGAAAAGTTTCATTTGGTGTAGAAAAATTAGCTGAAAACTATGATGCTATTATGGGAGCAATTATTAAAGCTAAACCAGCAGCAGCTAAAGGACAATACATTAAGAGTGTATCTATTTCTACAACAATGGGACCTGGAATGTATATTGACCAAAAATAATTATAGTAGCCAAAGAAAGTAGGCAAACCATAAGTCCTACCGAGGCATAATAAAGAGGAGAGAAAATCCAATCTTTATATGCCTTGCAGGCTATAGAGATTGGAATTTTTTTAGGAGGTGAATCTCAAAAATGGCAAGTAAAGAAATTTTAAAACAAAAAGAAGAACTAGTAAATAATTTAGCAGGAAAATTAAAAGATGCTAAATTAGTACTTATAACAGATTACAGAGGAATTACTGTTGAAGATGTTACAAAATTAAGAAATGATTTAAGAGAAACTAAAGCAGAATATAAAGTAATCAAAAACAACATAGTAAAAAGAGCATTAAATGCAAATGGCGAAAATGGATTAGATGAAATATTAGAAGGACCAACAGCAGTTATTATTGCTGAGGAAGATTATTTATCTCCATTAAAAGCAATTTACAAATATGCAAAAGACAATGAATTTTATAAAATTAAAGGTGGTATAGTAGAAGGTAAAGTATTATCAGTAGAAGAATTAATTACTTTAGCAAAACTACCATCAAGACAAGAACTTTTGGGTATGCTTGCTGGTGCATTACTTGGAAATATTTCAAAAGTTGCAGTTGCATTAGACCAAGTTCGTATACAAAAAGAACAAGCATAAATTAAAAATAGAAAGAAGCAAACATGCCAAGTTTGCAAAAAAATAAAAAAGGGAGGAATTAAAAAATGGCAAAAATAGATGAATTATTAGAAACTATTGACAGCTTAACAGTAGCTGAATTAAATGAATTAGTAAAAGGAATTGAAGAAAAATATGGAGTATCTGCAGTAGCAGCAGCTGCACCAGCAGCTGGAGCTGCAGGAGCAGCAGCTGAAGAAAAATCTTCTTTCAACGTAGTATTAAAAGAAGCAGGAGCTAACAAAATCCAAGTAATTAAAGTTGTTAGAGATGCTACAGGATTAGGATTAAAAGAAGCTAAAGATTTAGTTGATGGAGCTCCAAAAACAGTTAAAGAAGGAGCAAGCAAAGAAGAAGCTGAAGAATTAAAAGCTAAATTTGCAGAAGTTGGAGCTACAGTAGAATTACAATAATCATAGTTGATAATAAAAATGGGAAGAGAAATCTTCCTATTTTTTATGAATAGAAGTTATAAGTAAAAATAAACCAACAACTTCAAAAAAACAGACAAAAAAATTATACTAAATGGTCAAAATGCTTGCTATTTCTGCAAAAAAATATTAATATAGATAAGCAAAAATATGAAAAATTCTTACAAAAATGTAAGTTTCTTTTACTTTATCATTGACTTTATGAAGTATAAGTAATAAAATTATAAAATAACAATATATATTAAAAAATGATTAAAGGAGCAAAGCAATGGTCATACTATTAGATGCTATGGGTGGAGATAATGCACCAGACGCTAATATAAAAGGAGCAGTAGAAGCAATTAACCAAATAGAGGCAGAGGTATTGTTAATTGGCAATCAAGACATTATCAATAGTAGAGTAAAAGAATTATATGGAAAAGAATCTATATCACAAATATCACCAAAATTAAAGATTCATCATACAACAGAAACAATTGAAATGTGCGATATTCCAACACAAGCTATAAAGCATAAAAAAGATTCCTCTATGGTAGTAGGATTTAATTTATTAAAAGAAGGTGTTGGAGATGTATTTATATCTGCAGGAAATTCTGGAGCATTACTTACAGGAGCAACCTTATTAGTAGGAAGAATTAAAGGAATTGATAGACCAGCACTTGCTGGAATATTACCAGCATATAAGGGTAGACTATTATTAATAGACTGTGGATCTAATACAAATTGCAAACCAATCAACCTATTACAATTTGCTCAAATGTCTAGTATTTATTTAAAAAGTACTTTTGGCATGGAAAGCCCAAGAATTGGCTTATTAAATATTGGTACAGAAGAAACAAAAGGAAATGAACTAGTAAAAGAATCTTACCAATTATTAAAAGAAAAATCGGAAGAATTAGGAATTAACTTTGTAGGAAATGTAGAAGGTAGAGATGCTATGTCAGGAGCAATAGATGTATTAGTTACCGATGGATTTACAGGAAATGTTTTTTTAAAAACAGTAGAAGGTATGGGAAAACTAATAAAAAAATTATTAACAGAAAATTTAAAGAAAAATATATTCACAACAATTGGAGCAATTCCATCTTTACCAGCAATTAAAGCCTTTTCTAAAGAAATGGATTACAAAGAATATGGAGGAGCGTTATTCTTAGGAGTAAAGAAACCAGTTATCAAAGCACACGGTAGTAGTGATGAAAAATTATTTGAATTTACCATTAAACAAGCAGAGCAATTTGTTAAAAATAGAGCTGTAGACAAAATGATAGAAGAATTTGAAAATATTATAAAATAATCTTGACATTTATAACAACTTGTAATATTGTTAAGAAAATAAATAAGAAGGACATGTGAGAGGGGGTGTAATGAAATGACTCAAGAAGAAATATTTGAAAAAGTAAAAGGAATAATTGTTGAACAATTAGGAGTTGCTGATACATCTGTAACAATGGAAGCATCTTTTATAGATGACTTAGGAGCTGATTCATTAGACATTGTTGAACTTATTATGGCATTAGAAGAAGAGTTTGATATGGAAATTCCAGATTCTGACGCTGAAGCAATAGTTACAGTAGGAGATGTAGTTGAATACATTAAAGAACATGGAGAAAATGCGTAATAGAAGAACAAAAAGAAAAGTGTAAAATAAACCATTCTTGGTAATAGAGATAATGGTTTATTTTTTTTGGGATAAAGCTTTCTTTTTTTGAAAATATGATGTATAATAAATTTGGAAATTTTATACAATCAAGAGCTAAAAGAGGGAATAGAATGAAATTGCAAGAATTAGAAAAAGAAATAGGATATATCTTTCAAAATAAGGAATTATTAAAAACAGCATTAACACATAGCTCATATGCATATGAACATCATGTACAAAGTAATGAAAAACTAGAATTTTTAGGAGATAGTATTTTAGAATTTATTTCGAGTAAATACTTATATAGTCATTATCCAGAATTAGCAGAAGGAAAGTTAACTAAATTAAGAGCAGATATTGTATGTGAAAAAAGTTTATATAAAGTAGCTAAAAAACATCATTTTGAAAAATATCTATTTGTAGGAAAAAGCGAGTCACAAAATCATGGGAACACAAGACCTACTATAATGGCAGACAGTGTAGAAGCATTAATTGCTGCAATATATTTTGATAGTGGTTTAGAAGAAGCAGAAAAATTCATTATAACTAATTTAGAAGAAGAAGCTAAAATAGCAAGTCAAAATGTAGGGCAAAAAGATTATAAAACAGTCTTACAAGAAAAATTGCAAGAAAAAGGAGAAGTACATATAGAATATAATATAATCAAAGAAGAAGGTCCAGACCATGATAAAAAATTTACAGCAGAAGTAAAATGTAATGGAAAAAAATTAGCACAAGGAGAAGGAAAAACAAAAAAGGCAGCAGAGATGGAAGCAGCAAGAAAAGCAATGAATGAAAGATAACAAGGGAAGAAAAATGTAATATATTAAGCATTCTAGAAATACAAAAGCTCTCAAGTAAAAAAAGATAGGAGTTAAAAGAATGAAAAAAGAGTATATTATCCCCATATTTGTACCACATTTAGGTTGTCCTAATGCGTGTGTATTTTGTAATCAAACCAAAATCAGTGGAGAACAAAAAGAAGTAAGGGCAAAAGATGTGAAAGAAACAGTAGAATACTATTTAAAAAATTTTCATGCAGAAAATAAAGAAATAGAAATTGCCTTTTTTGGTGGAAGTTTTACTGCAATAGAAGAAGAAAGGCAAAAAGAACTATTAGAAACAGCATATGAATATATAAAGCGAGGAAAAGTAAATAGTATACGTATCTCTACAAGACCAGATTGTATCAATAAAAAGATACTAAAAATGTTAAAGAAATATAAGGTAAAGACTATAGAATTAGGTGTTCAATCGACCAATAATTATATATTAGAAAAAGTAAGAAGAGGGCACACATTTGAAGATGTAAAAAAAGCCTCAAAATTAATTCGATGGCATGGATTTACTTTAGGACACCAAATGATGGTTGGACTTCCTGAAAGTACAAAAGCAGATGAGATAAATACTGCTAAAGAATTAATTAAATTGAAACCTAAAATGGTAAGAATCTATCCTGTCTTAGTTATTAAAGGAACAGAGCTAGAAGAGGAATATAAAAAAGGAGAATATACGCCACTTACTGTAGTACAAGCAGTGGAGAGATGTAAGGAAGTAGTCAATTTATTTAATCAAAAAAACATAAAAGTAATTCGTGTAGGCTTGCAAAATACCAATGAAATTACAGCTCCTGGGGAAGAAGGAAGTGAAGTGGTAGCAGGACCATATCATCCAGCTTTTCGTCAATTAGTAGAATCTAGCATATGGTATGATGCTATTGTAACAGAAATTAAAAAAATTAATACTAAAGTAAAAGAAATTGAATTAAGGGTAAATCCTGAAGATTTGAATAATGTTATAGGACATAAAAAAGAAAATATATTACAATTAAAAGATGTTTATGATGTAGATGTAATTCTTACGCCAGACAGTCAAATAAAGAATGGAAAATTTGAAATTAAAATTTTAAAATCTTATGATGATATTGTAGAAGAAGAAAGAAAAAAAAGAGAGAGACATTCATAATATCCTGGCAAAAATAAAAATAAAAAACAATCCATATAGAAAATTCACTATATGGATTGTTTTTGCATTGTATAAAACAGCTAAAATAAGGAAATACTGTAAGAAAAGGTGTGAAACAATATGGATTATGAAAAAACAAAAAAAATATTAAAATTAAAAAAATATAGTATAGAAATAATACTTATTTTGGTTGGATGCTTATTTATGGCTTTTGGAACGTCACTATTTTTATTACCAAATCAACTCTCATCAGGAGGTTTTGCAGGAATTTCCACAATTGTATATTATTTGTGGAAAATTCCATTGGGAGTTTTTATGTTTGTATTAAATATTCCTTTTCTTGTATTAAGTTATTTTAGAGTAGGAAAAGAATTAGTTATTAAATCTATTATAGGAACAATTCTTCTTTCTACGTTAATAGATATTTTAGATCGTTTTCAACCATTAACAACAGATAAATTTTTGGCATGTATTTATGGGGGAATCTCTATGGGGATAGGAACAGCTCTCATATTAAAAGCAAATGCCTCAACAGGAGGAACAGATTTATTATCCTATCTTATTAAAAGCTTCCATCTAAGCATACCACAAGGAACAATGATTGTCATCATAGATATCATTATAGTTACTTTAAATGTTCTTTTTTTTAGAGATGTAGAAGTAGGGTTATATTCTGCTATAGCTATTTTTTTAATGGGAAAAATGATAGATATTATATTTGAAGGAATATACTTTACAAAAGTGATGTTAATTATTTCTAATCAGTATGAGGAAATCGCAGAAAAAATAGGAAAGGATGTAGATAGAGGAAGTACAGGAATTTATGCAAAAGGAATGTATAGTAATCAAGAAAAAATGATGTTACTATGTGTAGGTGCTAGAAATGATATAAGTAAAATGAAAAAAATAGCGCAAGAAATAGATAAACATTCTTTTATAGTTATATTTAATGCTAGAGAGGCATTAGGAAAAGGGTTTAAAAAACAAAATTAGTAATAACTAAAAAGAAATAGAACTGGATAAAATAATAAAAAATACAACAAAATGTTGAAAAAAGATATTGCAAAAAAGAAGAAAGTTTTGTAAAATAAAAATGATTTTTCATATAGAAAGAAAAAAGGAAGGAACAAAAGAAAATGCAAAGCCGTAAAAGCCTTGATACACTATATATCGACAGATTTAATCAAAGAATAAAAAATAAAAAACATAGAAATAAAATAAAAATCTATAGTAAAAAGAAACCTGTAATAGACACAGGTTAGTTTTGCTATAGGTTTTTTGTGTAAAAAAGAAAAATAGAAATGGAACAAGGAGAAAAGAAAATGAAAGAAACAAGAAAAAAAGTTCAAAGAACTTCACAAGGTGTAACACTAATTGCGTTAGTGGTGACGATAGTTATTTTAATTATACTAGCAGCAGTGAGTATGAATATGGTGCTAGGAGACCAAGGGATATTTAAGAAAGCACAAGAAGGTGCCAATAGCATGCATGATGCTGAAGTAAATACTCAAGTAGGATTTAATAGTATAACAGATGAGATAGATAGAATAACAAGTGGACAAAACGAAAAACTAGTTATACCAGGACCGACTCCACAGCCACCAACAGGGGGAACTGAAATGGATGATATGACCAATGGAATAATAGAAATAAAATGGTTAAGTGGAACAAGTAATAATGTAAGTAATTCACCAAATGCACCGTTAATAAAAAATGATTTACCAAGTGGAACAACAATGGAACAGGTAGTATTTGATGAAGAAAGTAGTTTATGGATAACAGGAACAGAATATAGTTATATAGCAGGAACGGGTTCAAGTGATAATACAGCAAGTCATTGGGCAAATGCAAGAGTAACAAAAGATGGAGTAGAAAGCTACTTTGTAGGGATTCCAAGATATGCATATAGGATTATATATTTCGATTCATTGGAAAGTAAAACAGCATATCAAGAAGGAACACTATCAGAAGAAGAAGCAGTAGAGCAAGAAAAAATAATTGGATATTCAGATAGTAGAGGAATAGTAGACGGACACGGAAGAAGAATAGAGAGCGTAACAAGTGAATCAAACACAACACATACAATGGTAAGTGAGGATTATTTTATGGTACATCCAGCATTTACAAATGGAGTAAACAATGGCTATGCAAATGGAGAATGGGATAGAGAGATAGAAGGGATATGGATAGGAAAATATGAAACAAGTTCAGTAGAAGGAAACGATAATAATGCATTAGATGACGTAACAACAAAAACTGCAAAAGTACAACAAGGAATAAGTAGCTGGAGCGGAATATCTATAGGAAATGCATATATTGTAGCGCAATTATTTCAACCAGAGTTAGAAAGTCATATGTTAAAAAATAGTGAATGGGGTGCAGTAGCTTATCTTACAGAAAGCAAATATGGAAGAAATGGTACAGAGTTGGCAAGAGACGATATTGTTCCTGGGTTATTTGGGGTGACTGGTGGAGGTGAAGGATGTTATATCACTTATCCAAAACAAAGTTCAACAGGAAATGTATATGGAATATATGATTTAGATGTATGGAATACAAAACCAGAACATGTTGCTGCTTATTATAATGGAGAAGATGCAGATGAAGAATATTTGAGTAATGGCTCATATTTTGCAAGTAAAAATGGAGCTAGTAGTAAATGGGTTACTACGTATAATAGCTCATGGGCAGGTACACTAGGTCAAGCATATAAATATGGAGATGCCACATTTGAAACGAGTGAGTGGCATGAAGATAGTTCAAGTCTTGCCTATAAAAACTATCCATTCTTTTATAGGGGAGGTTATGATAGTATCGTTGACGACCGCTCCGGCGTGTTTGCTTTTGAAGGTGGTGAAGGAGATGCAGATAGATGTGCATTTCACATTGCCTTAGTTGTGTAAAGTATAGTGTAAAATATCAAGTTCATAATAATAAATTTTTTGTAAAATTTTAATACAAATGGTATATACGAGTTCTAGCTGTAAATGTCAAGTGAAAAATGTACTTTTTTTCCAGTTTCAAAAATGTACGAAAATTCCAG
>CALWZX010000048.1 GCA_944386125.1 uncultured Clostridia bacterium
TTATATATTCCATCTAACCAGTTTCTTGCCGATTGGGTTGAATCACTTGTTGTTCCTGCTTCTACTGCTCTTACCCATGCTGTATCTTGTGAATACGTTTGCGAGCTTTTTTTACTTGGTGTATCGTTATTTCCTTCTGGGAATCCTGCTTCAAATTTGGCTACATATATTCCTGTAAGTTCACTATCCCATCCTCCATTGGCAAAACCTATACTGGTTTCATTAGTAAACGCTGGATGTACATAGAAATCTGTTGTTGTATCTACTATCTCATCTGGTGAAGTTTGTCTTTTTGCTGTCTGTAATTCTCCGTTTTCATCATAATAATTGTCACTTGTTCCTATTAAGAATTTTACTTCTATTGTTCCATCTTCCGCTTTATTTCCGATCTTTATATGTTATTTTATATGCATACCTTGGTATCCATACCCACATACTTCCATCTTCACTTTTCGTATTTGCCCACTTTTTTTGTGAATAATCATACCATGAATCGTCACTCCAATTGGTTTCTTCATAACTTCCCATTTTGCTATCAGTTGGCTCTGTAAATTTAATTGGTGTCATTCCCTCAATTTGTTCTGGTGCATTTGGTGTGTCTTGTTTTAATTCTGGATTTTCTGTATTACTTCCTTGTATAACTTTATCCATTTCATCTGTGATGCTATTAAACGAAACTTGGGTATTTACCTCTGCAGCATGCATTGCATTTGCCGCTTGCTGTGCCTTCTTAAATATTCCTTGATCTCCTAATACCATATTAATGCTAACTGCTGCCAAAATAATTAAAATTACTAGGGTTACCACTAACGCTATTAAGGTTACCCCTCGGTTTGCTTTTACTTTGTACATACTTACATTTCTCCTTCTTTTACTTTAGTTTTCTCTTTTTTCATCCTTTTATACTGTTTATATTATATATTATCCTTTTTGTTAATTCTATATCATTTTGGTTACAGTTTTATTACAAAAGCATTACATTTTGGATAAATATCCATTATATAAAGTATTAACTTTTTTCTATATTACAAAATTTCCTTCTACGAGTTTCGTATAGTCGTTTGTCCTTGACAGTTTCTCCTATTTATATTATACTAACTAGAAGAATGGTTGTTATACAATAACCTTCCATAGTTTGGAGGTTATGTTGTGTGCTACCTCCAAATTATAAAAAATCTATGATAAAGGAGGAGCACATATGGAAAAAGATGCTATAAGGAGTATAACTTGGGAGGCTGTCACAGACTGGAATAATCTTTCAGACACCCTCGAAAACAAATGGCACCAGTTTTTTGTATCAGAAGAAGATGTTGATATATTCGTTCAGAAGATGTTACTCATTTCTGTCCAGGAAACGGGAATTACCTATGAGGAACTTCTTCCCATTTTCGAAGAGAATAATGCAGAATTTTATGCAGAAAAGAAAAAAATTTTTAAAACCTATTTGGGACTTTCTAAAACCAGTCCCCGGCTTCGTGATTTAGAAGTACTATTAAAAATTCCGGTCTTATTAAAAGCAGACACCAAATTTCTTTCCTAGCTAACAACACTTGCTCATCAGTAACCAGTTAGCCCTCTAACGATATTTTGTTAGAGGGCTAATTGGTATTGTCTTATTCTGTTTTTCCAAAATTTTTAATTTCTTCATCATCTTTTAAAAATTCATCTACATAGCTTTTAGCTCGTATATCATTCTTTATCGCTTCTAAAGCAATTTCTTTTATTCCTCGAATACGTCTACTAGCATATTTAAAAATTAATCCTTTATTTTTTACTGCTGCAAGAACAACTTCTTCATCATCTCGTAATGATTGACTTGCATAATACAATCCTTGTCCATCACCTTTTACTGCCGTTAAAACAATTTCTTTTTCATTTCTTAGCCTTTCACTTGCATAACAAATTACCCATCCATCATTTTTTACAGCTTCCAAAACCACTTCATAATCATCTTTTAATCTATCACTTGCAAATTCTAAAGCACCACCTACTGTTTTTACAGCTTGCAACATCAATTCTTTATCATCTTTCATTTCCGTGCTTGCAAAATCGATTAATAAAGTGTATGGTCTTTTTTGTACCATTTCTAATAAGTATTCTTTATCATTTTGATGTTCGATTACACTTTCTTTTGTGTATTCGTCTAATACCTCCATTTTGTGCCTCCATTATAAGTCTTTTAAAAAACTTTTTCCTGTTTCTAATTTTGGTAGTTGTAAATAATCTAAAACAGTTTCTCCTATATCTGCAAAGGTATCTCTTATTCCTAAATCTACATTTCCTTTACTTTGCTTCGTATACACGAGAATTGGTATATATTCTCGTGAATGGTCTGTACTTGGTGTGGATGGATCATTTCCATGATCTGCAGTAATAATTAACATGTCTTCTTCTCGCATAGCATCGATTATTTCTGGAATTTTACTATCAAAATGTTCTAATGCTCTAGCATATCCATCAATATTATTTCTATGTCCATATAACATATCAAAGTCTACTAAATTGGTAAATATTAATCCTTGTGTGTTTTGCTCGATTGCTTCTATTGTTTTTTCAATTCCATCATGATTTCCTTGTGTATAAATACTTTTGGTAATTCCTCTTCCAGAAAATAAATCTGTAATTTTTCCTATTGCGATTACATCTTCTCCATTTTCTTTAATAACATCTAAAATGGTTTTTCCAACTTTTTGTGATTCAAAGTCTTTTCTATGATACGTTCTTGTAAAATTATTCATATGAGTTCCTATAAAAGGACGTGCAATTACTGTTCCTACATTGTACTCTGGTCTATCTAAAATCTTACGCGCTATTTTACATATTTCATATAATTTTTCTACTGGTATTACCTCTTCATGAGCTGCAATCTGAAAAACACTATCTGCTGAAGTATAAATAATTGGCTTTCCCGTTTTTATATGCTCTTCTCCAAAACGTTTTAAAATTTCTGTACCAGAACCTACTTCATTACATAAAATTCCTTCTAAATGTGTTTTTTCTAAAAATTCATCTATCAACTTCTTAGGAAAGGCATTGGGATAAGTGGTAAATGCAGGATGATTAATATATCCTGCAATTTCCCAGTGACCTACCGGACTATTCTTTCCATCTGCTTGTTCCTTTGCTTTTCCATAGCTTCCCATAGGATTTTCTTCTCTTTCTGGAATTCCTATTTCTTGAATATTGTATAACCCTAGTTTTTTCATATTAGGAATAGTTAATTTTGTATTATTATAAATTCCTTTTAAAGTATTACTACCTTTATCTCCATATTGTTCACAATCTGGAGCTTCTCCTACTCCAAAACCATCTAAAACAATTATAATTACTCTTCTCAAAGCTTCCTCCTATTTTTTCACTTGTACATCATATTCATAAACATGCACTAGTTTCATTCTATTTTCAAATTCATTCAGCATTTCATTGATTCTAAAGTCTTTTCTTCCTATTAGTTTTACTTCATATTTATCAAAATCCACTAGTACTTTACTTGTTACATTCATTCCTCTTGGTAATGTTTGATTTTCATTATTATAATAAATAATATTAGAATAAAAAATAGCGTGCATTCCTTCTTTTAAATCATATTTATGTAAGTTTAAAGTTTCTAAGTTTTCTTGACTTTGTAGTGTTTCTTTTGCATTCATATATACTAGTTCTAAATTTCGTGCAGGCTCTGTTTTATCATTTAATATATACACAGGCATATCTACTGGAACGGTCATTTTTTCCATAGATTCTTTCAATAAAGTTTTATAATTTTTCACATTTTCTATAAAATCTATAGCAGTAGTCTCTTCAGTTATATTTAATACTTGAAAAGGATTTCTTTTGGTTTCTCTATGTTTTGTATTATTTAATGTATAAAGCTTTTTCTGTGTTTCAGCTCTATTTCCAAAAATTGCAAAATCATTAAATTCTTCTCCTTGCGTATTTTGTTCTTCTTTTCTAAAATTCTTTAATGTTTTTTCTGCTAAAGTGATATCCTTTTTTAGTAATTTTTCTTTTTCAGCTATTGTAAATATTTCTGGAGATAACTGTAAAGCTAAAATGGCATTTTTTTCTGCTTCTCCAAAAATCTCCTCTTGTCTTAAATCTATTTTCTTTCCTATTTCTTCTATATCTTCTGCATATTGAAATGCCTTTTTTATCTTTTCTTTTGTTTGCTTTTCCTCATTTTTTTCACTTTCTGTTAATAAGTTAACATCATCTTTGTTGGTGTATTTCCAAAAATCAAAAATACTTTTTTTATGACTTTCAATTTCATTAATATATAATGTTGCATTTTTTATTCTTCTATCTAGGTTTTCTTTTTTATTTTCTAATGCTTTTAAATCCATTTGCATATTTTTATATATTTGCTCTTGTTTTTCTAATGCTTCACTAATTTTTAATAGAGTTTCAATTGTATACTGTGTTTGTTTGCCTAATAGCTCTTGATACTCTTCATTTGTCATAGTTACACTTGCTTTTTCTTCTTCTGATTTTAGTTTTTTATCTTCCACCAATTCTTTTATTTTTTGTTCTTTTGTTTTTTTCGTTGATTTCTTACTTTGGAAAAAATATTTAACTCTTCCGAAAAAAGTTTTTTTGCACTCTAAAAATGTTACAATTTGCTTTTCTTTTTGCATATATTCCTCTGTTTGACGTTTAACGGTCTGTTTTAACATTTCTAAACTTTCTTCATGTGACATAATTTCATTCAAGACATTTTCTAATTCTAACTTTTTCATAGCATATTCTTGTTTAATAAAATCTGTTAAATTAGAATAATTAATATTTTTGATTCCAAAGAAAAAATCTAATTCTCCTAGTTCATTAATAACGGTTTTAAATTGGTACTCTTTTGGTTTTTCAGATTGCAAAATAAACAATGCTTTTATACGTTTAAATTCCCTTTGAGCTTCTTCTTTTGAATGAAATACCATTTTATAAGTAGTTTTTACATTTTCAAATACCTCTGTAGTTCCTACTACTTGGAGTGTTGTGTCATCGTTTGCAGTATGCACTTCATAAATAGCTGGCCACTCTTTTGTAAACAACCATAAATAATTTTCTAAATCTTCTATTTCTGATTTTTTTAAGAATGTCTTTTCATAATCTAATTGACATATAGGAACATAAATGAGTTCTTTTTTTCTTAGTCTTTGTGTTTCTATTTTCTTTTTGATAATATAAAATAATCCTTCTACAGCATTTTCATTACTTGGAAATAACATAAAATATCTATCAGAAGGCTCTGAATAAAATATTTGCCAAACAAAATTATCGCTATATTTTACTTCATAAGGTATTTTTTCTTTATATATTTCTTGCCTTTTTTCTAATTCTTGTAATTTTTTTAAGTCCAATTTTTGGAGTAATCCGCATAAATACCGCATTTTTTTGCATACTTTCTATATCATCATCTGGCTGTAAATAGCTAGATAAATAATCTGCTTTTTGAAATTTATTAGTTAAGTCATCTAATCTTTCTGATGGTGTGATAAGAATATCTAATTGTTTAATATCTACATATTTATAAACTTTATAGCTTGTTTCATCATTTTGTTTTGCTGGTCTATATTTTATTTCTTCATCTTTCAATAAAACTTTAGGAATCTTATCTAAATTGAGTCCTAAATATTGTAATTTTTCTTCTATTTCTTTTTCTTTATTTTCTTTTTTTACTTCTTTTGCTGCTCTTGGCATTTTGTTTCTCCCCCATCTTCTTTTGACTTATTTACGATTTTTATTGTATCATACCCCATTTTTTTTTACAAGAATTTTACCCATTTTTTAGAAAATTTACTCTTGTACATTTGTTAGAAATATAGTATAATATGCTTGTTATGTCAAATCATATAAGGGGGTTTTTTTAGTGAAAAATACTTTAGTTAAAGAATTATATAAAAATACTCATGAATATATACAAAAGGAAGTACAAGTATCTGGTTGGGTACGTACAATAAGAGATTCTAAATCATTTGGTTTTATTGAATTAAATGATGGATCTTTTTATACCAATGTACAAATTGTTTTTGATGAAAAATTAAGTAACTTTGCAGAAATCTGTAAACTTTCTATTAGTTCTTCTATTATTGTTACAGGAACAGTAATAGAAACAACTAATGCAAAACAACCTTTTGAAATTCATGCCAATCAAATTGAAATTGTTAATATGGCATCTCATGATTATCCTTTACAAAAAAAGCGTCACTCTTTTGAATACATGAGAACTATTGCTCATCTTCGTCCAAGAGCCAATACTTTTAATGCTGTATTTCGTGTAAGAAGTGTGCTTGCTTATGCATTTCATAAATTTTTTCAAGAGAGAGGATTTGTATATGTTCATACTCCTTTAATTACAGGTAGTGACTGTGAAGGTGCAGGAGAAATGTTTTCTGTTTCTTCTTTTGATTTTAATCATATTCCTAAAACAGAAGATGGAAAAGTTGACTTTTCTAAAGATTTTTTCGGAAAGCCTGCTCATTTAACTGTAAGTGGTCAATTAGATGCTGAAAACTATGCTTTTGCTTTTCGTAATGTATATACATTTGGACCTACTTTTAGAGCTGAAAATTCTAATACAGTTAAACACGCTGCAGAATTTTGGATGATTGAACCAGAAATGTGTTTTGCTGATTTAGTAGATGACATGAATCTTGCTGAAGATATGGTTAAATATGTTATTTCCTATGTATTAGAAGCTTTACCAGAAGAAATGGCATTTTTTGATAAAATGATTGCTCCTGGTTTGCTAGACAGGTTACACCATGTTATCCAATCTGATTTTGGTCGTATTACTTATACAGATGCTATTAAAGAATTAGAAAAAGCAAATGATCAGTTTGAATATAAAGTTTCGTGGGGAACAGATATTCAAACAGAGCATGAAAGATATTTAAGTGAAGTTGTTTTTGGAAAACCTGTTTTCGTAACAGATTATCCAAAAGAAATTAAAGCATTTTATATGAAATTAAATGATGATGGAAAAACAGTAGCAGCAACTGATCTTCTTGTTCCAGGAATTGGAGAATTAATTGGTGGAAGTCAAAGAGAAGACGATTATGAAAAATTAAAAAATAGAATCCAAGAATTAGGCTTAGATGAAAAGGATTACTGGTGGTATTTAGATTTACGTAGATTTGGTAGTGCTCCTCATGCAGGATTTGGTCTTGGTTTTGAAAGAATGATGATGTATTTAACGGGAATGCAAAATATTCGTGATGTTATTCCTTTCCCAAGAACTCCAAACAATTGTGAATTTTAAAAAAATAAGTTCATACGTTTTTAGGCGTATGAACTATTTTT
Source organism: uncultured Clostridia bacterium (assembly GCA_944386125.1). Classification (GTDB taxonomy): domain Bacteria; phylum Bacillota; class Clostridia; order TANB77; family CAG-508; genus UMGS1663. Next base: position 7,294 of record CALWZX010000048.1, read on the forward strand.
TTATTTTATTTCTAGCATATTCATAAAGAATAACTCCTGTTGCAACTGCTGCATTTAGACTCTCTGTTTTTCCTAACATAGGAATCATCATTTTTTCATCTGTCATTTTTAGTACTTCCTCAGATACACCATTTGCTTCATTTCCTATGACAATAACTTTCTCTTTTAAAGATGTGTCATATAAACTTTTACTATCTTGTGTAAGTGCAGTTGCTATAATTTTATATTGGTTTTTCTTTGCCTGTTTTAAAGTATTAACTAGATTCTCTGTTTGAATCATATGAACACGATAGATAGCTCCCATAGTGGAACGTACTACTTTAGGATTATAAGGATCTGCTGTTTTTTCACCAAGAATTACTTGAGTTAACCCTACACTATCAATAGTTCTTAAAATGGTTCCTAAATTTCCTGGATCTTGCACACCATCTAGTGCTATAATAATGTCTTCTTTATATTGTAAAACTTTTGGTTCTGGTTTATGAACTACAGCTAATATTCCCTGTGGTTTTTCTACATTTGTTAATTCTTTAAATACTTTTTCTGAAACTGTTATAATTTCATTTTTAGCAAGTTCATATATGTCTAATCTATGATAATAATCTTCCTGACTACAATCTTCACAAATAACAATTTTATCAATAGAAGCTTTCTCTTGCATGGCTTCTTCAACCATTTTTATTCCTTCAACAATAAATTTTTTGCTTTCTTCACGGTATTTTTTTTCTTTTAATTTTCTGATAGATTTAACTATTTCATTGTCTTTACTAGTGATAACCTGCAATCTGTTCACTTCCCTTCTATTTTTAAATATGCTATTACTTCTTGTAATAATAATTTATCTGTATTGATTTTTTGAAAATCTATTTTCAATGTTACATAAGGCTCAGTTCCTGGTGAAAAACGAATTCTTGGTCCATAGTTGTTTATCCAAACATCTATCATCTCGCTATTGAATTTTGTTTTATCATAAGCAAATATAATTCCGTCTTTTCTCTGAGAAACTTTATGTATTCCTTGTTTTTTGCATAAACTTTTGATACGTGCTATATCCATCAAATTCTCTACTTCACTAGGAATTGTTCCATAACGATCTATAATTTCATCTGTAACATTTTGAATATCTTCTTCTGATTGACAAAGAGCAATATCTTGATAAATTTCAATCTTTTGACTTGCATTTTGTATAAATTCTTCTGGAATATAGCTAGATACATTGAGGTCAATTTGAATTTCTTGTTCTTCTTCTACTGTCTTTCCTTGCATTTCCTTAATTACTTCATCTAGTAATTTACAATAGGTATCATAGCCTACTTGTTCCATGTGTCCATGTTGAATTTCACCTACCATGCTTCCTGCTCCTCTAATTTCTAAATCTCGCATAGCAATTTTAAATCCAGAACCAAATTCTGTGAATTCTTTAATTGCTTTTAGTCTTTTATCTGCTACCTCTGACAATATTTTGTCCCTTTTGTAGGTAATATATGCATAACCTTGTTTATTTGATCTTCCTACTCTTCCTCGAATTTGATAAAGTTGTGCTAAGCCTAGCCTATCTGCATTTTCTACGATGATGGTATTAGCATTTGGAATATCAATTCCAGATTCTAATATGGTTGTACATACTAATACATCAATCTTTCCGCTAATAAAGTCCATCATAATTTCTTCTAGTTCTGTTCCACTCATCTTTCCATGAGCAAAAGCAATCTTTGCTTCTGGTACTAGTGATGCCACTTCCATAGTCTTCTTTTCTATTTGCTCTACATTATTAAATAAATAAAATACCTGTCCTTCTCTTTCTAACTCTTTCGTTATGGCTTCTCTTATTACTTCTTTATCATATTCTAATACATAGGTCTGTACTGGTTTTCTATTTTGTGGTGGCTCATAAATAACCGACATATCTCTTACACCTACAATAGACATATGTAATGTTCTTGGAATTGGTGTTGCTGTCATGGTTAGCACATCAATTGAGCTTTTATATTGTTTGATTTTTTCTTTATCTTTTACTCCAAATCTTTGCTCCTCATCTATAATTAATAAACCTAAGTCTTTAAATTCTATATCTTTACTTAATAGGCGGTGTGTTCCAATAATGACATCAATTTCTCCTAGTTTTAGTTTTTTAATAATTTCTTCTTGCTCTTTTTTAGTTCTAAAACGATTTAATAAGTCTACGCGAATAGGAAAGTCTTGCATTCTTTTATAGAAATCTTCATATTGTTGATTTGCTAAAACTGTAGTTGGTACTAGATAAGCAACTTGCTTCTGATCCATTACAGCTTTAAAACTTGCTCTTATTGCTACTTCTGTTTTTCCATATCCTACATCCCCACAAAGAAGCCTATCCATAGGATGCGATGTTTCCATATCTTTTTTTACTTCTGCAATACATCGAATTTGGTCATCTGTTTCTTGATAAGGAAAATTATCTTCAAATTGCTTTTGCCATGGAGTATCTTTTGAAAATGCAAAACCTTTGCTTTTTTGTCTTGTAGCATATAATTCAATTAGTTCTTTTGCTACTTCTTGTAAATTTTTCTTTACTCTATTTTTTGTATTTTGCCATTCTTTGCTACCTAATTTATTAATTCTAGGAGCAGATTCTCCTCCACCTACATATTTTCTAACACTATCTAAATCATTCGTTGGAATATATAAAAAGTCATTATTTTGATAACGAATTTTAATATAATCTTTCGTGACTCCATCTGCTTTTATGGTATTAACTCCCATAAATTGACCAATTCCATGAGTTCTATGAACTACATAATCTCCTATTTTTAAATCTGCATATACTACTTTTTCTGCTTGTTTAAAGGCATTGCTTACTTTTCTTTTTTTCTTAACATCTATTTCAAAAAGTTCTTCCCCAGAAACCACTACTAAATTTAAATCATAACATTCAAATCCACTTGAAAGTCTTCCTGTTTTTATTGTAATTTTATTACTTATTATTTCTTTATCTTGTAATAACTGTGCAAACTTATCTACATTTTCTTGATTTCCTGCAAGTATGATAATTTGCTTTTTTTCTGCTATCCAACGTTTCATGTCTTCTAATAATATTTCTATTTCGCTTTTATGAAAAAGAAGATCTCTGTAAGAAAAATGAAATGTTTCGTTAGCTATTTTAGATAAAGCAATATCTTGCGTTTCTAAAAATATACTGTTAATTCCTTCTTTTATCCAATCTTTTTGTTCAAAAATACTTATATTATGAATAGCTTGTGGTACCATTTTTTCTTTTTCTATTAAGGCTTTTATTAAGTTATTATTGTCAATAATAATATTTTCTATTCTTTGTTTACATTTTGCATATTCATCATAAAAAAGAATAACATCTTCTGGCATATATGCTAAGAAATTTTCTGCATCTTCATAAAAGCAGTTAAAATATTTATCTACTTTATTCATATAGTCGCCAGATGAAATTAATTCTATGTCTGTATTTTTGATTTCTTGCATTTTAGCAAAATAATTTTGTTTTACTTTTTCTGATATTTCAAAACTTTTACTATTAATTGTTTCATCTTTTTCATTTATTTTTTTTACAATTTCTTCTAAAGGTTTTTCTAATATAAATTCATGAGCTGGAAAAATAGTTGTTTGATTTAGCATTTTTTCAGATCGCTGTGATGAAATTTGAAATTCTCGAATAGAGTCTACATCATCTCCCCAAAATTCTATTCTAATTCCCGTAGTCTCCGTAATACCTATGTCTAATATATCTCCTCTACTGCTAAATTGCCCTTTTGATTCTACGATATCATTTCTTTCATAGCCTAATTGTATTAATTTAGTTTTTATTTCTTCTAACTTGTATGTTTTTCCTACTAGAAAATTTAATTCCGTTTGATACAGCTTTTTAGGAGTAATCATCTTTTGCATAATAGCTTCTATGGTAGTAACTACTATTTTTGCTTCTTTCGTATGAATTTTATTTAATACATTCATTCTTTCATATAATATATCTTTGCTTTCTGCAATATAATCATAAGTTACTAACTCTCTTTTTGGGAAATATAAAATCTCATCATTCTCTTCAAAATAACTTAAGTCTTGTATTATCCTTTTAGCTTGTATTTCATTATAAGTAATTATCCATATTGGTCTTTTGGTAACTTTTTTTGTTGTATAAGCAATATGTAATTTTCCCACGTCAGATAAACCAGATATGACTATCTGGCCCTTTTTATTTTTTATACTTTCAATATATTCTTCAAATTTAGGGAGAGTTTGAAGTTTGTTAACTATTTCATTCATGTACTTTCTCCTCTTTATATTTTCTTTTTCTATTTTACATCAAAAACTTGTTTTGTGCAATATTTTAGTATAAGAATTTTTTCGTTATAACAAATTTGGTTTTTTACTTATTTTTATAACATTGTTATTTCTTGTACTTCTATTTGCATATTGCTATCTATCTTTCCTATTATACATATATTTTCATTTTTTATGCATAAGAAAAAACTGTGAAATTCAAAATTTAATTTTGAATTCACACAGCGTTCTTCGCTCATTAATTTCGTAAAATAACTTCAACATTCAGTTGTCAAATAATTTTTGACAACTGAAGTTTGTTTTAATTTTAATGCTTTAAAGATATTTTCCAAATAATGCCTTTAATTATTTTCTTTTCAAAATTGTATTATCTATTCTCTTTTAAATA
>CALWZX010000049.1 GCA_944386125.1 uncultured Clostridia bacterium
CCTGATAAATCATATACTCCTGTCATATTTCTTGTACTTGATGCTGTTACTCCTCCTTTTTGATTCCATGCATACATACTTCCAGTTGCTGTTGGTACGTTTCCAGATAAACTTCTTATTTCTTCTATTTTAACCACTGTTTCTTCTCCATCTGTTATCCCTTGTGTCATTCCTGTAATTCCATATGCACTATCTATTCCACTTTTTCCTGTTATATTAGTTGCTTCTCTCTTTTTTCCTCCACTATTTAAGTTTGCATTATTAATAGCTATATTTTGACCATTGGTTCCGGTACTTACTATAACTTAAATAACTTACCATTCCCCATTCACTACTTTTCATTAGGTGCGTATCTGATGAATTAGTAGTAAAACCATAAATATTTCCACTTTCATTCATGGCTTTACTGATATTATATGCATCATTTAGATTAATATAATTCATACTATATGTTAATGGTTGGAATACGGGATAACTGATTTTTGTTGGTGTTTCATCATATATTCCGTCTAACCAGTTTCTAGCTGGCTGTGTTGAATCTTCTGTTGTTCCCGCTTCTACTGTTCTTACCCATGAGTCTCCTTCTGTATACTCTATAGAACTCTTTTTACTTGTCGTAGTATTATTTCCTTCTGGAAATCCTGCTTCAAATTTCGCTACATACATTCCGGTAAGTTCTTCGTCCCAGCCTCCATTTGCAAAGTTAATGCTTGCTTCATTGGTAAATGCTGGATGTACATAGAAGTCAGTTGTTGTATCTACTGTTTCATCTATTTTTGTTTGTCTCTTTGCTGTTTTTAGTTCTCCATTTTCATAATAATTATCTGATGTTCCTTCTAGGAATCTTACTTCTATTGTTCCGCCCTCTGATTTATTTTCTGGGTTATTGTATGTGATTTTATACGCATACCTCGGTATCCATACCCACATACTTCCATCTTCACTTTGGGTATTGGCCCACTTACTTTGGCTATAATCATACCAAGAGTTATCATTCCAATCCGTTTCTTGTACACTTCCCATTTCTGTGTCTGTTGGTTCTATAAATTTAATTGGTGTCATACCATCTATCTGTTCTGGTGCATTTGGTGTATCTTGGCGTAATTCTGGGTTTTGTGTACTATTTCCTGCTATAATTTTATCCATTTCATCTGTGATACTATTAAATGCCATTTGTGTGTTGACTTCTGCATCATGCATACTGTTGGCACCTTGCTGTGCTTTCTTAAATATTCCTTGTTCACCTAATATCATATCGATGCTAACTGCTGCCAAAATAATTAAAATTACAAGGGTTACCACCAAAGCTATTAAAGTTACTGCTGACTCTTTTCTGGTCTGATTCATGTTTCTCATCTCTCCTATCTTTTCCTTTAGTCCTCATTTTCTTGTAGAGTTGGCATTTAATCACCCAGACATTTCTTCAACTCATTTACTGTTTTTTTATTATTCAATTATGATTTCTTGTCTATTAGCTAAATTTCCTGCATTATCTTTAACGTAAATATAATAGGTTCCTGGGCTTGTTACTGTTATTGTTGCACTTTTACTATATAGAGCATCTATTGGTAATTCCTTACTGGTTGTTATGGCATAACCAGCTATTCCAGAACCTTCTTCTCCTAACTTTTCATTCCTGTCGTTGGCCTCTATAGTTACTTTTGTGTTTTCTCCTTCTTTTTCTGTTTTTATATTCGTAATGGTTGGGCTTGTTCCATCTATTTTTCCTATTGTTATTTTTTCTGTATGGATATTTCCTAAATCATCTTTTAAATATATTGCTACTTGCATATCTTGATAGATATCTCCTATGAAGTTATATGTTTTGCTATATTTTCCTTCTTGCTGTTCTGTATTTTCATAGGCATTGGCATCATTACATGCTATTTGTACTCCACCTATTCCTTTTTCTTCTATTTCTAGTTTTACTTCTTTATTTTTACTCCATTCTTCATTAAATGCTTTTTCTGAAATAATGGTTGGTGCTTGTGAGTCTACATGGGATAAAGTAATTTGTTTTTCTCCTATATTACCAAAGGCATCTTTTACTTTTATAGTGAAGTTAGTATTTTCTATGGCTTCTAATCCATAATTGGAGATAAAGCTATAGTTTCCATTTACTACTGGTACTGCTTCATCTTCAAATATTGCTTTTCCTTCTTCATCATACATAGAAATGTATACGATTTCTCTTTTAGTTGCTGTTCCTTGTATATTTAATTTCTTTTTGATTACCCATTCTCCTACGGTCTCTTCATCTATTTCTTTTATTTCATTAATAGTTGGTTGTGAATGGATTGGTATACATTCTAGTATAGCCTCTGCTCTTACACTTGATGCTCCATTACCTATAACATATCCATCTAACATACTTCCTTGTGTTAGGTTAGTATACCAATACATAGTTAAAGATAATGTTTCTGTAAAACTTTTATTTCTATCTATGAGAGAAATAGGAATTCTATATGTCCATATATTTCCTTCTTGTTTAATTAATTCTGGTGTTCCTACATTATAATTTGTATTTTTATTTAGGCTAGATGTTGTAACACTTGAAAAAGTTCTTCCATTGGTATTAACTTGTGCATATACATATTGTGTTGCATTATTTAATAAATCTATTTTTCCCTGCCCATTTTCTACTGTATTTTCTGCTATATTAAAATTAATATCTGGTCCATATTTTTTATCGCATAAATAACAGATATTAGTATAAAAAGTATGTTGATTTAATGGAATATTTAATTTACACACTGTACAGGTTAAACTGGTATACTGATGAATATTCATCCCTGCTTGTTTCATTTGATTTACTGTCATGATTTTTCCATTAATATAAAATGTATGTTCTTGAGTTAGAGAATTCTTTCCACTCCCTCCACATCTTTCACATTGATAGGCTATATGACGTGTACCCAAATAATTTTGCCAATTTAACTTTGCTGGTCGTATATGTTCTAAGTACTCAAGTTGTTTACTATATCCACAATTATCTGTACATACTTCTTGTCCTAAAATAACATACTCGTCACAAGTTGCTGCATTTCCTATCGTTTGTATATGGTGATTCGCTATATTTTGTTTATTTCCACATATAATACATTCTTCCCAATGCTGGGTATCATTATATTGTGTTTCATATATATGATTATGTGCATCTTCTCCTGTAAGTAGTCCTGTTAGGTCCATTCCTTCTTGCCTAATATTACTTACATTGATTGTTTTTGATGTTACTCTTCCTCTATTACTTGTTGCTGTAAATGTATAGTCTCCATTTTCTTTTACTTCTAGGCTTGCTGTATTTCCTGGCACTTTACTTCCATCTGGCATTTGGATTTCTTCTATACTTCCTTCTTCTACACTAGCTATTGCTTCTATTGTTACTTTTTCTACTCCTGTTTGTATTTGATCAATACTTAAGCTAATATCTGGTTTTTCTTTATAATCTCCTTTTCCTACATATGTTACTATATATTGTGCATTTACTTCATATTCATACCCTTTATATTCTACATAAAAGGCACTTAATGGACTTCCTTTTTCTCCTACTATTCCTAAGTTTTGCAATTTACTAGGTAGATTTTCTTTAATATATTCTAATGTACAACTTTCACTTTTACTTGCTTTTTCAGTAATCATACCTAATACTTGTAAATCAATTTCTTCTTTTCCTGATGCTATTTGCATTTGTTCTCCTGATTGTATGGCTTTTGTAATTAATCCATTTTCTCCTAATAGCATAGTCATACTTACTGCTGTTAAGATTAATAGAATTACTATGGTAATAATTAGAGCTATTAATGTTATTCCTTTGTTTTTTCTCATTTTTTGCATTATGCTTCCTCCTTTTTCTCTTATACAAAAAAATCTATAGCAAAATTACCCTGTATTTTGTACAGGATAGTTTTTACTATAGATTTTCATTTTATTTTTTTCTGTTATTTTTTTATAAATTATGTCGATATATATATATATATATATAGTGTATCAAGGCTTTCACGGCTTTGCATGTTTCTTGTTTCTCCTTTTTTCTTTGTATTACTATTTTACCATACACTTTTCTCTTTTTCTATTACATTTATGTTTCATTTTTATTACAAAATGGTGACATTTACGCAAATTTTCATACTCTTTCCAACATTTTCCTTATATCTAAGCGCTAAGTGCTAAGACACAGGTACGACCACTGGGCGGAAACCTGGATTGAAATAGTTGCAGCCATCAGTACGGCCAAAATAAAATCTACCCGCATGCGAACTGTACCATATTCCACCTCCTCTTAGCATTAACGTAGCACTCAAGCTAACAAAGTTGGAATAATCATCTTGCCACGAACTAGTTCCTGTTCCAGCCATTGATGTTTCTCTTATAGCATCTCCATATATTTTAGTATTCTTGGCATAATTCGCATTACTTGCTGCATTTACATTTTCTTCTGTATTTGTTTTGTTGCTATTATCTACTGTGCCATCATGTGGATATACCATTGTATATTTTGTGCTTTTTGTTTTTAATATATCATTATTATATGCTATTGATTTTCCATATTCTTTTAATTTTTCATGTTCATTTGCTATATAGCTTGCTGTCCTTTCCCATAATCCTCCTGATAAATCATATACTCCTGTCATGTTTTTTGTACTGGAGGCTACTACTCCTCCTTGTTGATTCCAGCCATACATACTACCTGTGGTTGTTGGGGTATTTCCAGATAATGCTTTAATTTCGTCTATTTTAATAACTGTTTCTTCCCCATCTATTAGCCCTTGTGTCATTCCTGTGACTGCATATACGCTATCTACTTCACTCTTTCCGGATATATTTGTTATTTCTCTCTTTTTCCCCCCACTATTTAAGTTTGCATTATTAATGGCTATATCTTGTCCATTTGTTCCATACTGGCTATAACTTAAATAGCTTACCATTCCCCATTCACTATTTTTCATTAAATGAGTATCCGAAGAGCGATTAGTAAATCCATAAATATTTCCATTTTCGTTCATTACTCTACATATATTATATGCATCATTATGATTAATATAGTTCATACTATAAGTTAATGGTTGAAATACAGGATAACTGATTTTAGTTGGTGTTTCTCCATAAATTCCATCTAACCAATTTCTTGCTAATTGCATTGAATCATTTTCTGTTCCCGCTTCTATATTTCTTACATATGCATCTGTTTGTGTATAACTTACTGAACTTTTTTTACTTACTGTACTATTATTTCCTTCTGGAAATCCTGCTTCAAATTTGGCTACATACATTCCTGTAAGCTCCTCATCCCATCCTCCATTGGCAAAGTTAATACTGGTTTCATTGGTAAATGCTGGGTGTACATAAAAGTCAGTTGTTGTATCTACTGTTTCATCTATTTTTGTTTGTCTTTTGGCTGTTTTTAATTCTCCATTTTCATAATAATTATCTGATGTTCCCTCTAGGAATCTTACTTCTATCGTTCCCCCTTCTGATTTATTTTCTGGGTTATTATATGTGATTTTGTATGCATAACGTGGTATCCATACCCACATACTTCCATCTTCACTTTTTGTATTAGCCCATTTACTTTGGCTATAGTTATACCAAGAGTTATCATTCCAATCCGTTTCTTGTACACTTCCCATTTCTGTTTCAGTTGGTTCTATGAATTGAATTGGTGTCATTCCGTCTATTTGTTCCGGTGCATTAGGTATATCCTGACGTAATTCTGGATTTTGTGTACTATTTCCTGCTATAATTTTATCCATTTCATCTGTGATACTATTAAATGCCATTTGTGTGTTGACTTCTGCATCATGCATACTGTTTGCTGCTTGCTGTGCTTTCTTAAATATTCCTTGTTCACCTAATATCATATCGATGCTAACTGCTGCCAAAATGATTAAAATCACTAGGGTTACCACTAATGCTATTAAGGTTATTCCTTGTTTATTTTTTATTTGTTTATTTCTTGTTTTTTTCATTTTGCAACGCCCCTTTTTTTCTAGTATTATTTTCCTTTTGTATTATATATTATTCTTTTGGTTAATTCTATTACAATTTGGTTACATTTATATTACTTTTTGATGACATGCTTTTTATGTAAAAAACTATTGATATTCTTTCATCAATAGTTCTTTTTCGTTTATTGCATTGTTTGTTTTAACATCCAAATTTTCTTATTAAAATCACTAATCATTTCATCTATGAAAGTAGATGTTTCTACAATTTGTTTTTCATCAGCTTGCTTTTTTATATCTTTTGCTTCTTGCATTAGATGAGTAAAGTCATTAACTAACACGCTAAACACTTCTTCTTTTTTTATCTTTTTATTCTCTGCTTCTACTAATGTTGCATTTTGTAGATAACTTTTCATAGTGGCTAATGGTTCATAATTCATCATTAATAGATGTTCTGCTACTTCATCTATTTGCTTGTACACTTCTTCATAATATTCTTCTAATTTTTCATGTATTACAAAAAAATCTTCTCCTTCTATATACCAATGATAATTTTGCAATTTTCTAAAAAATACATTTAAGTCTGCTAAAAAAACATTTAATTTGTTGGCAATACTTTCCATAACTTCCTTCCTTTCTTTTTAGAACAAAAAATAGATAAGAGTTCTGTTCTCTCTTATCTATTTTTCTCATTTTTTTGAAATTTATACTTTTCTTTTTTATTTTGATTTTTTCTCTCTATTCCTTTGCTGTTTCTCCAAAATTAATATTTTCTCAATTAAACTTTCCTCCATTTACTTTCTCCCTTTTCATTTTATTTTAATAATTTTGTTTCACTATCTTTTGTTAATATTTTCATTTGTGATATTGCTATTTGATTTAGTTTATATAATCTGTCAGATTGCCTCATTCCTTCGTTTATAAATATTGAATTTGTATTTTCTAAATTTGCTAAACATATTAATTCATTTATACTTGCATAATCTCTTATATTCCCTTTTTTATTTGGATTCTTTTCTCTCCATTCTTTTGCCGTCATTCCAAATAATGCCATATTTAATACATCAGCTTCTTCTGCATATACTAAATTCACTTGCTTGCTAGTTAATTCTTTAGGAATCAAATTGTTTTTTATTGCATCTGTGTGTATTCTATAATTGACTTTTGCTAAATCTCTCTTTGCATTCCATCCTAGTTCTTTTTGTTCTTCTTGTTTTAATCTTTCAAATTCTTTAATTAAATATATTTTGAATTTTGGACTAATCCACATTCCAAACTCAAATGCTATATCTTTATGTGCGTAAGTTCCACCATATCTTCCTGTTTTTGCAACTATTCCAATTGCATTTGTTTTATTTGACCATTCTTTAACACTTATTTTGTAACTATTTAAACCTGCTTGACTTTTAATTATGGCGAATTCGCCATAATTAAAAGTAGGATTATGCAATTCTTCCCATATTCCTAAAAATTCAATTGTATTTCTATTCCTTAACCAATCTGAAATAAAGAATTCACCGTCCTTTGATTTTAGCATATCTGTTAAAGATATATAATCTTCATTACCTTCGCTATAATAGTTTATTCTTGTATCTAAGACTTCGAAATTTTTCACACTATCACATCCTTTTTTAAAATTTTATCAAACATATGTTCTTTTGTCAATAGAATATTTTTCTTTTTTATAAAAATAAAGCATATGACTATAAAACCTCATATACTTTATTTTCTCAAAATTTATATTTTTAAACTTCGTCTTCACATTCTTCGAATTGACTATTATATAGTCCTGCATAAAATCCATTTTTTGCTAGTAATTCTTCATGTGTTCCTTGCTCTACAATATCTCCATGGTTCATAACTAAAATTAAATCTGCATTTTTTATGGTAGATAATCTATGAGCAATAATAAAGCTGGTTCTTCCCTTCATTAAATTATCCATAGCTGATTGTATTTGAATTTCTGTTCTTGTATCAATACTTGATGTTGCTTCATCTAAAATTAAAATTTTTGGATTTGCTAAAATAACTCTTGCTATAGTTAATAATTGTTTTTGGCCTGCTGAAACATTGCTTGTTTCTTCATTTAGCACCATATCGTAGGAATTTGGTAATGTTTTAATAAAGTGATGTACGTGTGCTGCTTTTGCAGCTTCTATTACTTCTGTATCTGTAGCATCTGGTTTTCCGTAACGAATATTATCTTTTATAGTTCCTCCAAATAACCACGTATCTTGTAATACCATTCCAAACATCTTTCTTAAGTCTCCTCGATTAAAGTCCTGAATATTATTACCATCTATATAAATTCCACCAGAAGTTACATCATAAAAACGCATTAATAGTTTTACCATCGTTGTTTTTCCTGCACCAGTTGGTCCTACTATAGCAATTTTTTGTCCATCTTTTACCTCAGCACTAAAGTCATTGATAATAATTTTGTCTGGGTCATATCCAAAATGTACATGTGAAAAAGTAACGTTTCCTTTTAAACCTTCTGTAGATTTTGGATTTTCAATTTCTTGTACTTCTTCTGGCTCTTCTAAAAACTCAAATACTCTTTCAGCAGCTGCAAGCATAGCTTGTAACATACCTGAAATTTGTGCTACTTGCGCAATTGGTTGTGTAAATTGCTTATTATATTGTATAAAAGATTGAATATTTCCTACTGTAATTTTTCCTTGAATAGCAAAATATCCTCCTAAAATAGCTACTGCTACATATCCTACATTTCCAATAAAATTCATTAATGGATGCATTAGTCCAGATAGAAATTGTGATTTCCATGCAGAACGATAAAGCTCTTCATTTTGTTTTTTAAAGTTTTTTAATGCTTTTTCTTGCCCATTAAATGCCTTAACAATCAAATGTCCTCCATACACTTCTTCTACTTGACCATTTACATGTCCTAAATAATCTTGTTGTCTTTGGAAGTATTTTTGTGAATATTTTACTATAATGCTTACAATAATTACGGTAATTGGTAAAATAACTATAGATACTAAAGTCATTTCCCAACTAATCGATAACATCATAACGATAATACCAATTACTGTACAAATAGAGGTAATAATTTGCGTAATACTTTGATTTAAGTTTTGTGATAAGGTATCTATATCATTGGTAATAACAGATAATACTTCTCCATTTGTTCTTTTATCAAAATATTTCATTGGTAATTTATTAATTTTTATAGCCAAATCATTACGAAGTCTATATGTTAATTTTTGTGCAACTCCTGTCATGGTAAAACCTTGAATTAATGAAAACAATGCACTCATTCCATATAGTCCAAGTAAAGTAAGTAATATTCCTGCTATTTTTCCAAAGTCAATTCCTGTTCCTCCAGATAGTTTACTAATTAGTCCATTAAAAATTTCGGTTGTAGCATTTCCTAAAATTTTTGGACCTACAATAGAAAATATAGTACTTGCAATAGCAAAAACAATAACAATGAGTAATGACCATTTATATTGTGCTAAGTAATTTTTAATTAATTTTTTGGTTGTTCCCTTGAAATCCTTCGCTTTTTCTGTTTGAGCAGATCCTCTTGGTCCACCTCTAAATCCTCCCATTGGTCCTGGCATATGCTACACCTCCTTTCCATCAGAAATGGAATTGTTTAATTCTTCTTCTGATAATTGTGATAAAGCAATTTGTTTATATGTTTCACAATTTTTCAATAATTCCTCATGAGTACCTTTTCCTACTATTTTTCCCTCATCTAATACAATAATTTGATTAGCATTCATAATTGTACTAATTCTTTGAGCAACTATAATTACTGTTTTATTTTCTGTTTTTTGCGCTAATGCCTCTCTTAAATTTCTATCTGTTTTTAAATCTAAAGCTGAAAAACTGTCATCAAAAACAAATATTTCTGGATCAATTGCTAAAGCTCTTGCAATAGATAAACGTTGTTTTTGTCCTCCAGATACGTTATTTCCTCCTTGAGCTATTTCAGAAAGATATTTATCTGGTTTTGCTTCAATAAATTCTTCTGCTTGGGCAATTTGTGCTGCATTTACCATTTGCTCATCTGTAATATCTTCTTTTCCATATTTAATGTTAGATTCTATTGTTCCTGAGAATAAAACGCCTTTTTGAGGTACAAAACCAATTCTTTTCCTTAATTCGTGTTGGCTAACATCTTTTACATTAACACCATCTATTAATAATTCTCCTCTTGTAACATCATAAAAACGCGGAATTAAGTTAACTACTGTTGATTTTCCACTTCCCGTACTTCCTATGATAGCTGTTGTCTCTCCTGGTTTTGCTGTAAAGTCTATATCCTCTAAAATTTCTGTGTCTGCATCAGGATAACGGAATGATACATTTTTGAATTCTACTAATCCTTTTTTACTTTCATCAAAAGGTTTAAATTCTTTTTTGTCTTGAATACTTGGCACCGTTTCTAATACTTCCACAATACGATTAGCAGATACACTTGCTCTTGGTAACATAATAGAAATCATAGAAATCATTAAGAAACTCATAACTATTTGCATAGTATATTGTGTAAATGCCATCATGTCTCCTACTTGCATAATTCCACTATCTACATTGTGTCCTCCAACCCAAATAATAAGAAGCATAATACTATTCATTACAAGCATCATAGCTGGCATCATAATACTCATAGATCTATTAACAAATACATTGGTTTTCATGAGTACTTGATTTGCATCATCAAAACGAGCTTCTTCACGTTTTTGCGTATTAAATGCTCTAATAACTGGTAGTCCTGTTAAAATTTCTCTAGATACTAAGTTTAACTTATCTATTAATTCTTGTAATTTTCTAAATTTAGGCATTGCTACAATGAATAATACTAACACAATAACTATAATTAATACTATAGCTAATGCTATAATCCATGCCATTGAAGTATCGCTTTTAGTAATGACTCTAATAAATCCTCCTATACCTATAATAGGAGCATATACAACTACCCTAAATAATACAGTTAATAATTGTTGAATTTGTTGAATATCGTTTGTACTACGTGTAATTAAAGATGCTGTTGAAAATTCATTAAATTCCTTTGTAGAAAATTGTAATACTTTCGCAAATACTTTTTCTCTTAAAGTTTTTCCTAATTTTGCTGCCACTCTCGAAGATAAAAGCATAATTAAAACAGCTGCTACCATACTAATTAATGCTATGCCTAACATTTGCAAACCAGTCATAAATATATAATCGTTTTGTATTTTATCTGTATCCATTCCTAAAGCTTGATATTCTTGCTTGACTGCTACTATAGCTGATTGCTCTAAAATAGAACCTTGCATGTTATTTAATTTTTCTTCTATTTTACTAATCATTTCTTTCATTTGATCTTCTGGCATTTGTGAAAATATTTCATTTAGGCTAATTTGTGAAAGCTGCTTTCTTTGCATTTCTATTTGCTCTGCTGGCATACCTTGTTCTTGCATTTTAGCTAATATTTGTTCTTTTATTTGGCTTGCTGTCTCCTCATTACTTAGATTAGAAGCAATCATGAAAGGATTTGTCATGATGTGATTTAATTCTTCTTGCTCCTCTTGTGTTAATTTGTTTTGAACATATATATCTACATTAGCAAGTTCTGGATATTCTTCTACATATTTTTCATATTCCTCTTCTGATAAGGAATCTTTACTGATTAATTCATAAAAAGATAAAATCTTTTCATCTTCTTCAGTAAAATTAAGTAATATATCCATTTGTTCTTTTCTCATAGCCTCTGGTACTGGCTCTGTAATTCCCCCCTGTTGAATTCCCTCATTGACTATTTTAGATGTATAATCTGGTAATGCTAAGTCTGTTGCTGTCCTTCAT
>CALWZX010000050.1 GCA_944386125.1 uncultured Clostridia bacterium
TTGTGACTTTTGCAAGGGTGAACAAGTCACAAGTTAAAATATTATTTTTAAGGTGAACTAATCAAAAGTTATTGACATGAAAAGAAAAAAGTGTTTTTTGAAATATTTACGAATTAAAAATAATTTACATAAAATATTGCAAAAAAATATAGAATATATTATAATAAAATAATGAGAAAAAAGGAGGGGAAAATTATGTTTAAGATGTATAATACAGATGAAATAACAAATATTACAGAAGAAACAAAAGAATTTAAAAGAGGTAATTGGATAAACATGATTGCCCCGACAGAAAGTGAAATAAAATTAGTTTGTAAAAAATTAAAAATAGAAGAGGATTTTATTCGCTATGCATTAGACTTTGAAGAAAAGGCAAGAATTGACGTAGAAGAAGATGATAATACTATATTATTTATTATAGATGTTCCAACTTATGAAGTAACAAATGAAAGAGAAACTGGTAAAGAAGAATATTCTACTATGCCTCTAGGTATCATTTTTGTAAGAGATGATTATATTATTACTGTTGGGTTACATCGTTGCCATTTAATCGAGGACTTAGAGAAAAAAGCAAAAAGAGAAGTTGTGACTTATAAAAAAAGTAGAATGCTATTTCAAATTTTTTATAAAAATGCATCAGAATATTTAAAATATCTAAAGAAAATCAATAAAGAAACAGAAGTGGCAGAAAATGTATTAAAAAATTCAATGAAAAATAAAGAATTGTTAAAAATGCTTAGTTTAGAAAAAGGTTTAGTATACTTTACTACTTCTTTAAAATCAAATGAAGTAGTAATGGAAAAAACATTAAGAGGAAAAATAATAAAATTATATGATGAAGATGAAGAAATTTTGGAAGATGCCATTATTGAAAATAAGCAAGCAATAGAAATGGCCAAAATCTATAATGATATTTTAAATGGAACGCTAGATGCTTATGCATCTATTATATCGAATAATTTAAATCAAGTTATGAAATTTCTAACATCTATTACAATTATTATAGCAATTCCTACTTTGATTTCAAGTTATTGGGGAATGAATGTAAGGGTGCCATTTCAAAATAATCCGTATGGATTTATTATTGTATTTGGTTTATCAATTTGTTTAGCTTTCATTTCCATGTTTTGGATGAAAAGGAAAAACATGCTATAAAAATAGAGTATATTTAAGAAAAAGTAGTACATAATATAACTAAAAATGTGTTAAACACAAGAAAGGGGAAATCAGTATGAAAGTAATTGATACGATTGCCTTAATATTAGTTATTATTGGTGCTATTAATTGGGGACTTATAGGCTTTTTTAATTTTAATTTAGTGGATACTTTGTTTGGAGCAATGTCAATAATTAGTAGAATTATTTATGCTTTAGTAGGAGTTGCAGGTTTATGGAGCATCAAATTACTATTTGCAGAAAAATAAAACAAAATGATATATTTCTAAAAAGAGATATATCATTTTTTTTGCATATAAAAAAATGTAAGCCTTACTTCTTGTAAAAACTGGTAAAATCATGTATAATATACATGCTATATAAAAACAAGGAGGAAAATATGTTAAACGCAGTAGGAGTAACCGTTAGATTTGGGAAAAGAACATTATTTGAAGATGTTAATATAAAATTTAATAAAGGATGTTGTTATGGAATTATTGGCGCTAATGGAGCTGGAAAATCTACTTTTCTAAAAGTACTATCAGGTGAAATAGAGCCAAGCAAAGGAGAAGTAACTAAAGAAAAAACAGAAAGAATTTCTGTTTTAAAACAAGATCACTTTGCTTATGAAGAATATAGTATTATGGACACAGTAATTATGGGAAATAATGAGCTATACACAATTATGAAAGAAAAAGATGCCATTTATGCAAAACCAGATTTCAATGAAGAAGATGGAATGAAAGCAGCAAAATTAGAAGAAAGATTTGCTGAGCTAGACGGATGGAATGCTGAAGCAGATGCGGCAGTTCTTTTAAATGATTTAGGAATAGAAAATGAAAAACACTATAAATTAATGAAAGAATTAGAGGCAAAAGAAAAAGTAAAAGTATTATTAGCACAAGCATTATTTGGAAATCCAGATATTCTATTATTAGATGAGCCAACAAACGACTTAGACCTAAAAAGCATATCATGGCTTGAAGAATTTTTAATTAATTTTGAAAACACAGTGATTGTTGTTTCTCATGATAGATATTTCTTAAATAAAGTATGTACACACATTGCTGATGTAGACTTTGGACAAATTAAAATCTTTCCAGGGAATTATGACTTTTGGTATGAATCTAGTCAATTAATACAAAAACAAATGAAGGAATCTAATAAAAAGAAAGAAGAAAAAATCAAAGAATTGCAAGCTTTTATTGCAAGGTTTAGCGCAAATGCTTCAAAATCAAAACAAGCAACTTCTAGGAAAAAATCTCTAGAAAAAATACAACTAGATGAAATAAAACCATCTAATAGAAGATATCCATACATAGATTTTAAACCAGATAGAGAGCCTGGAAAAGAGATTTTAAAAGTAAAAAATATTTCTAAGACAATTAATGGAGAAAAAATACTAAATGATATATCTTTCACAGTAAAAGAAGGAGATAAAATTGCATTTATAGCAGATAATGAAAATGCAAAAACTGTATTATTCCAAATTATAGCAGGAGAGTTAGAACCAGATGAAGGAAAGATAGAATGGGGAACTACTATTTCTATGTCATATTTTCCTAAAGATAATAATTATTTATTTGAAAAAGATATGACAATTACAGACTGGTTAAGACAATATTCAAAAGATCCAGATGAAACGTATATAAGAAGTTTCTTAGGAAGAATGCTATTCTCTGGAGAAGAGGCATTAAAATATGTAAAAGTATTATCTGGAGGAGAAAAAGTAAGATGTGTACTTTCCAAAATGATGTTATCTGGAGCAAACTTTTTAATATTTGATGAACCAACAAATCACTTAGATATGGAAAGTATTACAGCATTAAATGAGGGAATGGTAAAATTCAAGGGAAATATGTTATTTACTTCTCATGACCATCAATTAATGCAAACTGTTGCCAATAGAATTATTGATATTCAATCAGATAAAGTAGTAGATAGAGAAGTAACCTATAACGAATATTTAGGAATTGAATAAAAATATAAAAGCCTGAAGTATTTTCAGGTTTTTATTATGTTAAAAATCCAAAAAATAAGCATAATGGATAAACCTACATAAAAAATATAACGAAATGATATTGAAAACTTAATATGAAAAAAGCGATGCAAACATTGAATGAACAAATAAATAGGAGTAACAAACGCGAAATAGAAAATAGTAGGATTATAGCAAATAGAAGAGAAAAAATCCCCATTTGCCAAAGCATATGTTGCTCTTGTCATTCCACATGCAGGACAAGGAAATCCTAAATAAGAATAAATAGGACAAGTAGGAATTGTTATAAAATTTTGTAAAAAGGAAAAATAAAAGATTCCTAATAAGAATAAAGAAATATAAGTAATAGCAATAGGTAAAAACAATGAATCTTCTTGCGATTTCATTAGCAACCTCCAAAATAAAGGGAAATAAAAGCTACTTAAAAAGTAGCTTTATATCTCTATTTAATAATTTTTATTCCTCCAATTAATGGAACTGGTTTTTCTTCTTGATTAATTGCTGCAACAAGTCCCATAATCCAACATACAAATATGAAAATTGCCCAAATCCATCCAATACAAGGAATAATAGATAATAATGAGAATAGCCAAATTACAAGAGCTTGGTTTAGATGGAATTTTGCTCCTTCTTTATCTCCTGCCAAAAATGCAATAAGTAAACCAATCCATGTAAGATAAGCTACAATACTAGTAGTTTTACTATCCATATAAAATCCCCCTTTCAATTTCTACAAATTACGACAAAATCATATCATAAAACAACACTTATGACAATAATTTTTCAGAAAATAAAATAATTTATACTAGCTTTTTTACAAATTTACATGATATAATAAGCTAGATAAAAAAGAAGAAAGAAGGTAAACAATGCAAAAGATTATTAACCAAATAGCAGAAGAATTGCAAATAAAGAATTCACAAGTAGAAGCTACTATTCAATTAATTGATGAAGGAAATACTATTCCTTTTATTGCACGATATAGAAAAGAAGTAACAGGAGGACTTTCTGACGAAACATTAAGAAATTTAGGAGAAAGATTAGCTTACTTAAGAAATCTGCAAAATAGAAAAGAAGAAGTAAAGAAAAATATTGAAGAACAAGGAAAATTAAGTGAAGAAATTGTAAAAAGTTTAGAAAATGCCAAGACATTAGCAGAAGTAGAAGATATATATAGACCATTTAAACAAAAGAAGAGAACTAGAGCTACTATAGCAAAAGAGAAAGGACTAGAGGGACTTGCTAAAACAATAATAGAGCAAAAACAAGAAAATCTATCAAATATAGCAAAACAATACATTAACGAAGAAAAAGGGGTAAATAGTATAGAAGAAGCTTTGCAAGGAGCAAAAGATATTATTGCAGAAGAAATATCAGATAATCCTAAATATCGTAAACAAATTAAGAAAATGTGTTATAGAGAAGGAGTTATTGAAACTAAAGCTCAAGATGCAGAAGAAAAAACAAACTATGAAATGTATTATACATTTAGTGAAGCTTTAAACAAAATTCCAAGTCATAGAATTTTGGCAATTAATAGGGGAGAAAAAGAAAAAGCTTTAAAGGTAAATATAGGCAAACCAGAAGAAAAAATCTTATATTTTATGCAAAAAGATATGATAAAACAAGAAGCAAAAGAAGAATATAAAGTAATATTAGAAGAAACCATTTTAGATAGTTGGAAAAGATTAATTGAACCTTCTATAGAAAGAGAAATCCGTTCAGATTTGACAGAAAAAGCAGAAGAGCAAGCAATCAAAGTATTCGGAAAAAATGCAAAGCAATTATTACTTGCAGCACCTCTAAGAGGATTAACTGTTATTGGTTTTGATCCAGCTTATCGTACAGGATGTAAAATTGCTGTAATAGATGAGACAGGAAAACTACTAGATACAACAACTATCTATCCAACTGAACCACAAAATGATATAGAAGGAGCAAAGAAAACTCTTGTACAATTAATAGCAAAATATAATGTAGATATGTTTGCTATTGGTAACGGAACAGCTTCTAGAGAATCAGAAGTTTTTGTAGCACAAGTCATACAAGAAGTTAAAGAAAAATATGGAAAGGAATTACATTATGCTATTGTTTCAGAGGCTGGGGCATCTGTATATTCTGCATCTAAGCTTGCAACAGAAGAATATCCAGATATTAATGTATCATTAAGAGGAGCTATTTCTATTGCGCGTAGATTGCAAGATCCGTTAGCAGAGCTTGTAAAAATAGAGCCTAAGGCAATAGGAGTAGGACAATATCAACATGATGTTGACCAAAAGAAGCTAGATGAAAGTTTAACAGGAGTAGTAGAAGATGCTGTAAACAAGGTTGGTGTAGATGTCAATATTGCAACCCCTTCATTACTTTCTTATGTAGCAGGAATTAATAAAACCATTGCTAATAATATAGTAAAATATAGGGATGAAAATGGAAAAATACAAGAAAGAAAAGAACTTTTACATGTTCCTAAATTAGGAAAAGTGGCATATGAACAATGTGCAGGTTTTATTCGTATTTTTGATGGAAAAAATCCACTAGAAATGACAGCGGTTCATCCAGAAAGTTATGAAATTACAGAAAAATTATTGCAAACCATGGGGTATAGTAAACAAGATATCTTAGATAAAGAAAAATTGAAAGAAATTCGTAAAAGATTACAAGAAATCAATATACCACAAAAAGCAAAAGAATTAGGCGTAGGCGAAATGACATTACAAGATATCATATGGGAACTTGAAAAACCAGGAAGAGACCCGAGAGAAGAAATGCCAAAACCAATTTTAAGAGCAGATGTATTTAAATTTGAAGATTTAAAAGTAGGACAAATTTTAACAGGAACTGTCAGAAATGTAATAGACTTCGGGGCTTTTGTGGATATAGGAGTAAAACATGACGGTCTTGTACATATTTCAGAAATGAGCGAAAAATTTGTTAAAGAACCTTCATCCATTGTTTCTGTAGGAGACATCGTAAAAGTAAAAGTAATAGATGTAGACTATGATAGACAAAAAGTAAAACTATCTATGAAAATATAGAAAGAATCAATAATATAACCATAAATAATTAGGGAAAAGAACATAAAAAATAGCAAATAAAACTAATATAAGTTTATTTGCTATTTTTATAATCTAATAATTTTGCATAATTTCTCTTATTTCACTATATTGATTATCTAATATCTCTAAAAAAGCTTTACTAATTGTTGGATCAAATTGTGTACCAGAGCATTTTTCGATTTCCATTCTAACTACTTCTAAAGGCAAAGCATCACGATAGGATCTTTTAGAAGTCATAGCATCATATGTATCTGCAACGGCAGTAATTCTAGCAAGAAGAGGAATATTTTCTCCACTTAATCTTTCAGGATAACCCCTTCCATCAAATCTTTCATGATGATATTTTACAATATCAATAAAATCCTGGAACAGACTAGCATTTTGTAATATTTTAACACCAATCAAAGGATGTTCTTTAATTTTATCATATTCTTCATCAGTTAATTTTCCTTCTTTAAGCAGAATACTGTCAGGAATTCCAATTTTTCCAATATCGTGGAACAATCCACCAACTTTTAATTTCTCAAGATCTTCATCAGAAAGCCCTAATTTTTTTCCAATTAATACAGAATAGGCAGATACTCTATCAGAATGACCTCTAGTGTAAGGATCTTTTACTTCTACTGTATAACGTAAAGTTTCAATGCTTTCTAAATAAGCTTTTTCTAATTTTTGATAGGTTTCAGAAAGCTCTTCATTGATTTCTTTAATTTCATTCATCTGCTCAATAGATTTCATACCAGACTCAATTAATAATAATAGTTGGTCAAATTTATCACTTTTTTCACAATATCCTTGAATATCTAAACGGCGAATTGTTTCAAGAGGAGGAGCTAAATCTTTATGCCCTGTAAGTAACAAAATATATAAATCCTTATTGAACTTACGAATTTCTTCTACAACTTCATCACCATGGATAGGAGACATGATAAAATCTAAAATCATCATATCAAAATGTTCATTACGAACACGCTCTATTGCTTCTAATGGATCTGTAACACCAGTAAAGTTATATCCAGAACGTTTTAAAAATATTGATAAAGAATCTACAATACCCATCTCATCATCAACAGCAATAATTTTGTATCCATTTGAATTTGTTTCTTCGACCATATTTTTTCTCATATTAACACCTACTTTTTCCTATTATAAATGACAAATTAAGATTTTTATCTAAATACAAACATATAAATGTTACGAGTTGTTTTTTGGTAAAATAATGTGGAAAATAGTTCCAACACCTTTTTGCGTTTCAAAAGTAATATCTCCTCCGAAATGTGCACGAATGGTAGAGAAAGACATAAATAAGCCAAGTCCAGTGCCATTTTTTCCTTTTGTTGTAATCATTTCTTTAAATAGTTTATTCTCTACCTCTTTAGGAAGACCACCAGCATTATCTTGTATTGAAATGATAATAGAGGAATCATTTTGTGAAACTCGTAGATAGATGTCTTCATTAGTTTTACCTTTATATGCTTGTATACTATTAGAAAGCATATTGTTAATAACTTGTACTAAACCATTAACATTTCCTTGTAAAGTAGTATCAGCATCAACATCTAATTGTACTTTTAAATTAATTAAAGCACTTTTTAGTTCGTGTCTCATTAAAATATCTACACGTTTAATTAATTCTTCTACTGTAAAGGTATCATCTTCATTATTAGCAAAGGTAACAGCTTGTCCTTTAACAGCACTAATAATATCAGACATATATTCTGTATAACTTTTAATTTTATCTACCCATACGTCCATGTCTTTAGCAATATCATGATGGTCTTGGCTGGTTACTTCAGGGTCCCCAATTGACATATCATATTCTTTAATTAAATCACGTAACCCTTCTGCTGCTCCAGAAATAGACATAATAGGAGTTTTTAAGTTATGTGCAATTCCACCAATTAATTGACCTAAAGAAGCTAGACGTTCTCTTTCCATTAACTTATCTTGGCTATCTTTTAATTGAGCAACATGCTCTTTAGTTAAGTCTTGAATCTTATTAAATTGAATAGTAAGGTCACCAATTTCATCATTAGAAGTGGCGGGTAAATTTTCTGCAAGTAATATATTATCTAAGTTAGAAATATTTTTCATACCATTTATAATATTATTTAAATCATTAGAAAGCCCTTTTCCAATATATACGATATAGAAAAGATTAAAGATAATAGTACTAATTACTGTAATAAAGAATGGTACAAAAATTTCACTACTAAATACAAAGAAACGAATACCAATATAATAATCACCAGTAGTAGTATGAATTTTTAATACAGAAGATTGAATATTTTGCCCATAATATTCAAAAATTTGCCCATCCATTTCATCATAATAATTCAAAGTATATTGAATTAAAAAGTCATTTAAAGGTTGCTGTGTAAAATATACTTCACCATTATCTTGTAAAATAAATATGTGGTCATTTTCACCAGAAAGTTCAAAAGATAATAATTGTTCTTTAACATTATCTATATCATAAACTTGTTCTTGAGGAAAAGCATTAATGAGCTCTTGTCTATATAGATGATATTGTAAATCTCCTTTTTCAGTAGTCATAACAGTTATAGCGATTAGCAACAATACAACAGAAGAATATAAAAATAAAGGAAAAGTTTGTATTGCTAATTTTTTATAAATGTTTAAACGAATACCAGATACCGCTTGTTTTGTATATCCGAAAGTGTGAATTAATTTATCTTCAAAAAACTTTTTATTAACCATGTAAGAAGTGATGGCATAAATAGAGCATAAAGACAAAATAACTACACAAATACGTACGAGTAATTCAAAATCTGTATTAAATAAAACAAGTAATATACCACATACAAGAGTAGGAGCAAAGGCTTGAATAATTAAAGTGAGGTAGGGATAGTTAAAACATTCCCTACGTAATCTTTCTACATATTTTACCTTATCATCTGTTTCTTTTAATTTTTCTAAAGATAGTCTACGATACGAAAATTTAAAAGCAAGAAAAATTAAAATTGCCGATAATCCCACCACGATAGCATATTGAGCAGTATAGTGTATTCCTACCATTTGAATTTGAAAGTCATTATCAATTGTATTAGGTGGATAATTTAAAATATATGGTAGTAAAAAATATAATCCAAATGTTAAGGCAAATCCAATTAATATATTGACAATAGCAAGTTTGGTTACAGAATCAAAATTTTTTCTACTTTTCTTCATGTGTACCCCCTATAAAATGGTTTTTCTTTAAATAATCAAGTATTTTTCCTATATAATCTTTATTAATTTCTGGCCAGTGTAACGCTAAGCTGTGTAATGCTTGTTGTGTTATTGAATTGGAAAGATGTATGTTATGTAGTGAAGCGTTTTCAATATTATCTATATAATTGATAATTCCAAAATGTGTGTCTTTAGATGCAAATAAAACTTTTTTAAATTCATCAAGAGTAGTAATAGATAATTGTATACCAAAATATTTTAAAACATCTAAAAAGTCTGCAATAGTAAAATGATTTGGATTATAAATATGATAAATATTGATATTGTTTGGCGTTTTTGATAATAATTTTACTATAAATAATGCACAAAAATCAACTGGAGAAAGCTCTATATTAATATATTTTAATTCTTCAGGAATACATTTTAAATTAATAATAGAAGCAACTCTGTTTAAAAAGGCATTATCGCCGGCATTTTGTTGGAAAAATCCATCTGAATAACGGTTAGCAATATTTCCTAAACGATAAATAGAGGCTTTCAAGTTTTTGCTTTTGCAAGCTTGTAAAATTAAATTTTCTGCTTCAAATTTGCTTCTTACATAAACATTATCTTCTACATTTTGTCCAATATAAAAGCTATTTTCTGTAAATTCTACATCAGGAGTTTTTACCAATCCATAACCAGAAATGGACATAGTAGAAATATAATGTAAAGGCAAATGATTGTCTAAGCAAAATTGAATGATTTTTTTAGTGCCATCTACATTTGTCTTTTTAAAATCATCATAATTTCCATAATGTTTTACAAGTGCTGCAGAATTAATTACACAATCAATTTTAGGAAGAATTTCATCAAAAACTTCTTGCGAAATGCCAAAATTCTCTTTTAATAAATTTCCGGTAATGGTAACAATTCTATTTTCATATTTTTCCATTGTTTCTTTATCAAAATAAAATTTAAATTTATTTTGAAAGCGTTCGATAGCATTTAAATTATCCTTTTCTCGAATAACACAATAAATCGTACTATTAGTCTGTGTTAATAAATGGTACAATATATGAATTCCTAAAAAACCAGTAACACCAAATAATAAAATATTTTCATATTGGCTATATGGCTGTAAAGATGGTTTTTGAATACTAGAAATATCTTGCAAAAATGTAGTATGTGTGGCATGATGTACTTCATTTTTTATAGAAATATAATCACATAAACTACGAATACTTGGAAATTCATAAAAAGCTTGTGTATTAATTTCAATATTTTTACTAAGAAGTATGGTTTGTGCTTTAATAATAATTAAAGAATCTACGTAATAATCAAAAAAGTTAGCCGTAACACTTATTTCAGAAATATGTAATAATTGGCAAAATAAATCGTGTAATTCTTTTTCTAAAGGTGTTTGTGGAGCAACAAACACATCATGTTCCGAATTTGTAGGCATAGGTAAAGCTTTCTTATCTATTTTACCATTACTAGTAAACGGAAATTTTTCTAATAACACAAAATACCTAGGTACCATATAACTTGGTAAAGTTCTGCGTAAATAATTTTTTAAAATATTGAGATTAGCAGGCTTATCACAAACATAATAAGCACATAAATGTTTTGAGCCTTCTTTCTCTAAAACGGTAACATAACAGTCTTTAATATTAGGAAAGTTTTGTATTTTAGATTGAATTTCACCAATTTCAATACGATATCCATTAATTTTAACTTGAAAATCACTTCTACCGACATATTCCATAATTCCATTTTCATGTAGTTTTACAATATCTCCAGTGTCATAAATTCTTTCATTATGATGAAAGGGAGAAGGAATAAATTTCTGCTCAGTGATTTTCTTTAAACGAACATATCCTTTAGCTAATCCTTTTCCGGCAATGAATAAGTTTCCTGAATAGCCACATGGTATGAAATTAAGGTAATGATTTAACACATAAAGTTTTGTGTTATCAGCAGGAATACCAATAGGTACAGAAGCATATTGCTTAGCATCATTTTTAGTATATTGATAAATCATACATCCAACTGTTGCTTCTGTAGGGCCATATTCATTAAAAATAGCAATATCCGGATATAGCTTGGTTACTTTTTCACAAATTTCACAAGTTAAAATATCTCCGCCAACAATTAATTTTTTCAAACTATTGGAAGGTGTACAGTCCAACAATAAAGAAAGGTGTGCAGGTGTTAATTTAATAATTTGTGTTT
>CALWZX010000051.1 GCA_944386125.1 uncultured Clostridia bacterium
AAAAGACTGATGGTAAGAGCTTGTCAAATACCACTATTTTTAAATAGTGGTAAAAAAATGCAAAATAAAGTTAACATAAATTAAAACATCATTTTTTCTTGTTTAAATAAAAATGATTCCTTTATTAGAAAAAGGTTTTATATATTTTTTGATTTTTTAATTAACTTATGGTATAGTAAGAAAGAAAGGAAGGGAATATATGGAACAAATAAAAAATAAGAAAACGTTTACAATATGTGGATTTAGTATTTATCGAATTTTTGCTTACTTTATTATTTATAGTATAGTAGGGTACATAATAGAAACAATTTTTGGAATTATTTCAAAAGGTGTATGGGAAAGTAGGCAAAGTTTTTTATATGGATCTTTTTGTGCTATTTATGGTGTAGGAGCAGTCATTATGCTGTTATGCCTACATAATGTCAAAAGAAGCCATAATGCTTTATTTATAGGAGGATTTATTGTTGGTTCAGTTGTAGAATATGCAGTAAGTTTTCTAGGAGAAGCTCTTCTAAATGTTAAATGGTGGGATTATTCAGGTATGCCTTTTAACATTAATGGAAGAATATGTGTACTATATTCTATATTTTGGGGATTTTTAGCTATTTACTTAGTATTATCTTTTAATCCGAAAGTTGATAAAATGATAAATTGGTTAAAAACAAAAGTGAATATCCGCGTAGGAAAAATAGCAATCATTGTAACTATTATTATTTTATTACTAGATTGTATTGCAACAGCTTTTGCATTACACTTTTTTAAAGTAAGAATGATAGTAGAACATAATATAGATGTTTCTAATAGACAAGTAATAGAAGAGCAATATCACCAAATATATGATAATGAAGAGCTTTCTAAATTTATTCATACCTTCTGGAATGATAAGAAAATGATACGTACTTTTCCAAATTTAAAGTCAGTAGGAAAAGATGGAGAAATCATATATTTTGGAGCATATTTACCAGATATTCAGCCATATTATGTAAAAATATATGATAAGAAAAAGAGTAGTGAGATAGAATAATAAAAGACAAATATTACAGAAATATTACAAAAATGTTGCAAAAATATGACAAATATGCTAAAATTATAGTATATTCTAAAGAGAAGGTGAAAGATATGGAACTAATGATAGTAATATATATATTAATTTTAGCAATTGTAGGTTTAGCAGGATACGCTATATTACAATTAAAATTAGCAGGTATGCAAGTAAAAGATTTTTGGAGTTTTATTGAGGCTAACAAAACTTTAGATGATTTATATCGATTTTCAGAGAAATATGAAAAAATGAGTCAACAAGAACAAGTCATATTTTTGATGGAGGCAGAAAAAGTATTTGATGCTTTTGATAAAGTTCCTAAAATGATTTGGGAAGAAGAATATCCAAAGTACAGTAAGGTATTAGATACGTATAAAAATATAAAAGTACTAAGATGGGTTGCATCTTCTAACACAACCAAATCTATATAAAAAAGCTTTTAACATAAAAAATTTATATAAACGAAAATAAGTTATTGTTTTTCAGTAACTTATTTTTTTTGGTCATTTAGGAAAATAGAATATTTTTAGTAAAATACAATATACTATCAAAAAAGGAGTGTGTAATGGATAAATGGAAAAAATAAAATATTTTGATCATGCAGCGACAACAGGAGTAAGGGAGGAAGTTTTACAAGAAATGCTTCCTTATTTTCATATACAGTATGGAAATGCTTCTGCAAGTTATGCCCTAGGAAGAATTTCGCATCAAGCTATGCAAATAGCAAGAAATAGAGTGGCAAAAGCAATTGGTTGTAAAGTAAGTGAAGTGTATTTTACATCTTGTGGAAGCGAAAGCGATAATTTGGCATTAAAGGGAATTGCATATGCTAATCAAAATAAAGGAAATCATATCATTACAAGCAAAATTGAACATCATGCTATTTTAGAAAGCTGTAAAACTCTAGAAAGACAAGGATTTGAAGTTACGTATTTGAATGTGGATGATAAGGGATTTGTTGATTTACAAGAATTAGAAAATAGTATAAAAGAAAATACCATTTTGATTAGTATTATGTTTGCTAATAATGAAATAGGCACAATACAGCCAATTGCTCAAATAGGAGAAATAGCTAAAAAACATCATGTTTTATTTCATACAGATGCTGTGCAAGCTGTAGGAAATGTGAAAATAGATGTTAAAGAAATGAATATTCATTTATTATCTATGTCTGCGCATAAATTTTATGGACCAAAAGGAGTGGGAGTTTTATATATACAGAAAGGAGTTGAAATAGAAAGAATACAAGACGGGGGCCATCAAGAAGCAAATAAAAGAGCAGGAACTGAAAATGTAGCAGAAATTGTAGCTTTAGGAAAGGCTATAGAATTAGCAGACAAAGAATTAGAAGAATATAATGAAAAATTAACCAATTTAAGAGAGTTTTTAATACAAGAGTTAGAAGAGAAAATTCCAGATATCAAGATTAACGGAGATAGAAGTAAAAGACTTCCTGGAAATTTGAATGTTTCTTTTAGGCATGTAAATAGCCAAGAATTACTCATGAAGTTAGATGAGGAGGGATTTTGTGCATCAGCAGGAAGTGCGTGTTCCACAGGAGAACCTACACCGTCTCATGTATTATTAGCAATAGGATTGGATTCTATAGAATCAAAGGGAGCTTTGCGTATTACCTTAGGAAGAGAGAATACAAAACAGGAAGTAGAAGAATTAATAGAATCATTAACAAGAAATGTTCAAGAACTAAGAAATAAAATTGTGTAAAAAAGAATAAAAATAGTAAAAAAAGAAAATACTAAAGAAAAGCCACGTAAATAAGGAAGGTATAAATTTGTATTACGTAAAATTAATTAGCATAGGAATGGGAGCTGGAATAATTAGTGGATTTTTTGCATCAGGGGGAGGATTGATTTTAGTACCAGCTCTTATTTATTTTTTGAAAATGGAAGATAAAAAGGCAAGAGGAACAGCTATTGCTTGTATTTTACCTATGGTTTTGACAAGTAGTATTTTCTATTATCAAGACAATTATATTAATTGGAAAGTAGCATTTTTTTGTGCAATAGGTGGAATTATAGGGGGAATTGTTGGCGCAAAACTTTTAAAAAAGGTACCAACAAAATATGTTCGTATAGCCTTCGTTATTTTTTTATTATATGTTTCAATTCGTAATCTAATATAAAGGAGAAATTATGCTAGAAGGAATATTTGGATTAATAGCAGGTATAGTGAGTGGAATGGGAATGGGAGGAGGAACTATTCTCATTTTATTGTTAACTACATTTCAAGGAATGGAACAACATGTGGCACAAGCAACTAATTTAATTTTTTTTATACCCACTTCTATAGCAGCAATTATCATTCACATAAAAAATAAAAATATAGAAAGAAAAGTAGTATTTTTTATTATCCTTTTTGGAATTATTGGAGCAACTATAGGAGCAATCATTGCAAATCATATAGATGCACAAAATTTAAAAAAATACTTTTCTATATTTGTTTTAATTATTGCATTAAGAGAAATTTATAGTTTATGGAAAGAGTATAAAAAAGAAGGAAAAAAGACATAATAAAAGAAAATAAAAAAGGAGGGAACAAATTATGAAATTTGTAAAAGGAATGATTATTGGTGGCATGGTATCTGCTGGAGCTATGTTAGTGTACAAAGAGATGAAAGGCAGTAATAGAAAACATATGTTAAAAAAGGGAAAACAATATGCTAAAAAATTAGGCATTATATAACATAAAAAAATCAGCTTATTAATAAATAGATAAGCTGATTTTTATGTTATTTTTGCTCAGTTTCTGGTGGAACTGTAGCTATTTTATTTTTTTCATCTTTTTCCATAACTTCTTTAATAGCTCCTAAACTACCTAAAGCAGAGGTTGCATCAAAAGGAATAAATACTTTATTAGCTTCACCATTAGCAACATCTTTTAAAGCTTCTAAAGATTTTAATTGAACTAATTTCTCGTCAGGTTTTGCCTTCATCATAGCATCATATACTTTATGTATTTCTTCTGCTTTGGCAGCAGCTACTTGACGTATAGCATCGGCTTCACCGGCAGCTTTTCTAATTCTTGCTTCTTTTTCAGCTTCTGCTTCTAATATAGCAGCAGCTTTTTTACCTTCTGCAAGAGTAATAGCTGATTGTTTTTTACCTTCTGCTTCTAGAATTAATGCTCTTTTATTTCTTTCTGCGTTCATTTCTTTTTCCATAGCATCACGGATATCTGGTGGAGGGGTAATATCTTTAATTTCTACTCTATCGATTCTACAACCCCATTGAAAAGTAGAATCATCTAAACTTGCTTTTAATCTGTCATTAATCATATCACGTGAACTAAAAGTTTCATCTAATAGCATTTTACCAACTATATCACGAATAGTAGTAATAGCTAAATACTCAATACCTTTTTTTAGTGATTGAATTTCATAAACAGCTTTTGCTGGGTCAATAATTTTATAAAACACTACAGTATCAATGGTGATAGTAACATTATCCTTAGTAATTACTTCTTGTGGTTGAATATCTAAAGTTTGTTGTTTTAAACTAACAATACTACGAATATGGTCAATGAAAGGAATAATGATAGTAAGACCTGCATCTGCAACTTTATGAAATTTACCTAATCTTTCAATAATATATACTTCTGATTGCTTTACCACTTTAATTGTTTTAAAAAGTAAAAAAACAACAATGGCAAAAACAACAATTCCGATAATAATACCTGTCATAATAATCCTCCTAATATTCTCTTTTTACACTACTTTATATAGTATAACATAAAATACCCAAAAATGGAAGTATTTTCTTGAATTTTTTATGTTAATCTCTTGGAAATTTCTATAAGCTGTGATATAATTTTGCCCGAAAGGATGTTAAAAATGGAGAAATTAGTTATACAAGATAAAGTACACAAGCAAATTATACTAGAAGAACCATATATAAAATTAATACAAACACCCGAATTTCAAAGATTAAAAGATATAACGCAAACTGCTAACGCATATTTAGAATATCCAAATTTGAAGAATACAACACGATATGAACATAGCATAGGAACATATCATGTTTTAAACAATATTATAGAGCAACTAGCTAGAAAATTAGAAAAACAAAATATAAAAATAAATGAAGAAGAAAAAGAAGTAGCTAAAGTAGCAATGTTGCTACATGATATTGGTCATATGGCATATTCTCATACCGCAGAAAAAATTACAAAATATTCTCATGAAAAGAGAAGTATTGATATTATTGCAGATGAAAAAACTAAGATACATCGAATTATAAAAGAAGAATGGGGAGAAGAATTTCTACAAAAAGTAATCAATTTTTTAGAAGATATTTACTTAAAAGAAACCATTCCTGAAACAATAGAAATACATAAAAATAGAGTAAGTTTAGCAAATGTTTTAAAATCATTAATATCTAATAATATAGATGCAGATAGATTAGATTACCAAATTCGTGACTCACAAGATGCAGGATTTCAAGTATTAACAGATTTAGATAAAATTATTCAAAGTTTTGAAGTAGTGGTAGCCAATGATAATGTTACTATAGCCATTCCTGAAGAAAAGATGTACTTAATTGAAACTATGCTTTTTGAAAGAGCAAGAAATTATGCAAAAATTTATTATGGGTCAAAGTCTGTTATTTCTGACGTGGTATTTCAAAAATTATTAGAAACGCTAAAGGAAAAGCCAGAAGAAATAAATTTTTTACCAAAAGATAGTATTCGTGATTTTATGAGTTTAAATGAGAAAGAATACACGATACAAGAATGTTTACAAATTACACAAACTCCTATACGAGAATTTCTAGAAAAATTAAAAGAACACACTAATGATGAAAGTATTTTATATTTATTAAATTTAGAACAAGCAACAAATGGCTATACAAGAATTACAACAGATGCGAGTAAAGAATATATACAAGATTTATTGCAAAAAGCAATTCCACAATGGGATGCTAAAAAAAGCTCTGCATTAGTAGATGAAACAAGAACAATTAAAGTATATAAGTCTAATAAGAAAAATAAAACCAATATCATTACACAAAATGGAATAGAAGATTTTAAAGATTTAGAGCATTTTATTGATATTCGAGATAAAAAAATAAGAACAGTAGCAATAAATGCAGAAATGATAAGATTAGAATTAGGAATTTCAAAAGAAGAATTTGAAGAAACAATACAACCTAAAATAAATAGTGTAATTCGAAGTTTGACAAGAAGTAAAGAAGAATTTGAGATCAAGTATTTAGTTAACCAGCCAATTATGGATTATTTAGATTTTAAAGATTTACTAACAAAGCAATTTCCTATTATTCAAGAATGTGTATATCATAATCATGATAACTATTATGATGATCAAGAATTAAATTTCTTGAAGAATGGAAAAACTCTTAGAATTAGACAAGGTATGCAGGCTGATGGAACAAATCCTGTAGAACAGGAAATAGAAAATACAATAAAAAGAATACGCATTCATTATAAAACTAAAAAAAGTAGCAATCAAATTTTTAATACATCTAAAAAGGAAGAAGAATTTGGTAAAAGTTCACAAATACAAGATTATGAATCTTTTTTAAAAAAACAACATATTGATGGAAATTCTTTAGAAGAAACACTATCAGTAGATAGTCTAAGAAGATTATTTACAATTAATGTAGGTGGAATTCCAGTAGATGTTTGTTTTAATGCATCAGTATATCAAAACCATTTATATGACGAATTACCAGGTGAAAGTCAAACAATAGAAATACAAACCGTTAGTAAAAATCCAAGTGACAGATTAGCTTTATTAAAAGTGCATGAATATATACAAGAAAAAGTTCCACAACTAGAAGGTAAAATCATAAATTTAAACATGTATGAAATAGGATTAACAGATACTTATCAAAAATATCGAAAAGGAATGTTGCATAATGAAGATGCAAAAAAATGGGAGCAAGAAAATCCAGAAAAAGTGAAAATATTAGCAGATACATTGCAAAAAGTAAATAGTACAGCATCTAAAAAAGAGGAGGAAAGATAAGAAGCATGAACACAGAAAAGAAAGTAGCATTTTTAACTTTACGGTTGTAAAGTTAATCAATATGAAACACATGCTATGATAGAACAATTTATGAAAAAAAATTATACTATAGTAGACATTGAAGATGTGGCAGATATTTATGTGATTAATACTTGTACAGTTACCAATATGGCAGATAGAAAATCAAGACAAATGCTAAGAAAAGTAAAAGAAAAGAATGAAAATGCTATTATTGTAGCTTGTGGATGTTATGCACAAGTAGCAAAAGAAGAACTTGAAAAAATTCCAGAAATAGATATTATTTTAGGAATTAATGAAAAAAATCATATAGTTGGTTTTGTAGAAAAGTATATGCAAGAACAGCAAAAAGAAATTGTTATTACAGATGTTATGAGGCAGAAAGAATTTTTAGATTTTGGAACTACAGCATATACAGATAAAACAAGAGCTGTGGTAAAAATTCAAGATGGATGTGATAGATTTTGTTCTTATTGTATTATTCCGTATGCAAGGGGACGTGTAAGAAGTAGGAAAATAGAAAGTATAGTAGATGAAGTAAAAGCAATTGCAGAGGAAGGAATTAAGGAAATTGTCATAACAGGAATTCATATTGCTTCCTATGGAAAAGATTTTACAGATGGCACCAAATTAATTAGCTTATTAGAAGCAATCAATCAAGTAAAAGGAATTGAAAGAATTCGTTTGGGATCTTTAGAACCTACTCTGATTACTGATGAATTTGTTAAAAGACTCACTAAATTAGAAAAAATATGTGATCATTTCCATTTATCTTTACAAAGTGGATGTGATGAAACATTGCAAAGAATGAATAGAAAGTACACAACCAAGGAATTTAAAGAGGTAGTAACAAGATTAAGAAATGCATATCCTCAAGTTGCTTTAACTACAGATATTATTGTAGGATTCCCAGGCGAAACGGAAGAGGAATTTTCAAGAACATATCAGTATTTGAAGGAAATACAATTTTATAAAATGCATATATTTAAATACTCACCAAGAAAAGGAACAAAAGCAGCAGTAATGAAAGATCAGATTGATGGAAAAATAAAAGAAGAAAGAAGTAAAAAGCTAATAGCCCTATCAGATGAAAACGAAAAAATGTATAATTCACAATATGTAGGTAAAGAAGTATCAGTTTTATTTGAAGAAAGAGAAGGAAAATATATGAAAGGACATACAACTAATTATATGTGTGTAAAAAAGAAAGAAAAAGAAGACTTAACAGGAAAAATTGAAAATGTAAAAATTACAAAAGTAGAAGACTTAACATTAATTTCTTAAATAACATTGCAAATCGCCTTTAAGTATAATATAATTGGCAAAGAAAATAAAAAGATAAGGAAGGAAAAATAGATGAAAGCAATAGAATTACGTGAAAAATACTTAAAATTTTTTGAAGAACATGGACATAAAATTATACCAAGTGCACCAGTAATTCCTGAAAATGACCCATCTGTATTATTTACAACAGCAGGAATGCAACCATTAGTGCCTTACCTTTTAGGGGAAAAACATCCAGAAGGAACAAGATTAACAGACTATCAAAAATGCTTACGTACTAATGATATAGATGAAGTTGGTGATAATCGTCATTTAACATATTTTGAAATGTTAGGAAATTGGTCTCTAGGGGACTATTTTAAAGAAGAATCCATTGCGATGAGTTTTGAATTTTTAACAAAAGTATTGCAAATTCCTGTAGAAAAATTATCAGTTACTTGTTTTGCAGGAGATGAAGATGCACCACGTGATATGGTAACTTATGAAGCTTGGAAAAAGGCAGGAATTCCTGATGAAAGAATTTATTTTTATGGAAAAGAAGATAACTGGTGGATTGCAGGAGAAGAGGGACCTTGTGGAGCAGATACAGAAATGTTTTTAGATACAGGAAAGCCTGCTTGTGGACCAGATTGCCAACCATCTTGTGGATGTGGAAAATATGTAGAGATTTGGAATAATGTATTCATGGAATTTTATAAACACAAAGATGGAACTTATACAAAATTAAAGCAAAAAAATGTAGATACTGGTTTAGGACTAGAAAGAGTAACCATGTTATTACAAGGAAAAGAAACTCCATATGATACAGAAATTTTTATGCCGGTCATGAAAAAAATAGAAGAACTAGAAAAAATAGATGATATTGCAAGTAGAAGAATTATAGCAGAGCATTTACGTGCAAGTATGATGATAATTGTAGATGGAGGAAGACCAAGTAATGTTGATAGAGGCTATATTTTAAGAAGATTAATTCGTAGAATGACAAGACACTTAAATAAATTACAAATTGATTTAACAAAGCTAGGAGAAATTATAGACTTAAATATAGATACTATTCAAAACTTGTATCCGGAATTAAATGAAAAAAGAGAAGAGATTAAGCAAGTTATATTAGAAGAAAAAGATAAATTTATGAAAACACTTTCTCATGGCGAAAGAGAATTTGCTAAAGTTATTCAAAAATTGAAAGCAGAAGGTAAAAATGTAATAGATGGTGAAACAATGTTTAAGTTATATGAAACCTATGGATTTCCACCAGAAATTACAGTAGATTTAGCTAGAGAAGAGGGATTTACAGTAGAAAAGGAAAAATTTGCTGAACTTTTCAAAGAACACCAAGAAAAATCAAGAATGGGAAGTGAGCAAAAATTTAAAGGTGGACTTGCAGAACAAAATGAAATTACTACTGCATACCATACAGCAACTCATCTTTTACATCAAGCATTAAGACAAGTTTTAGGAGAACATGTACATCAAAATGGTTCAAATATT
Source organism: uncultured Clostridia bacterium (assembly GCA_944386125.1). Classification (GTDB taxonomy): domain Bacteria; phylum Bacillota; class Clostridia; order TANB77; family CAG-508; genus UMGS1663. The sequence goes on from CALWZX010000051.1 coordinate 9,840, forward strand.
ACAACAGAAAGGCTAAGATTTGATTTTACTCATCCAGAAAAAATGACAAAAGAGCAATTAAACGAAGTAGAAAATTTAGTAAATGAACAAATTAAACGCGATTTACCAGTAACTTGTGAAGAAATGAGTTTGGAAGATGCAAAGAAAACAGGTGCCATTGGATTATTTGAAAATAAGTATGGAGATAGAGTAAAAGTATATACAATAGGGGACTTCAGTAAAGAGATTTGTGGTGGACCTCACGTTACTCATACAGGAGAGCTAGGAAACTTTAAAATTAAGAAAGAAGAGTCTAGTTCAGCAGGTGTAAGAAGAATTAAAGCAGTATTAATTCCAAAAGAATAATAGGTAATGGTTTATAGGCAAAACCAGTATAAAAACCTAAATGATTAAGGAAAAGGTATGAAGAATATGGAAGATTGTATATTTTGTAAAATTATAAAAGGTGAAATTCCTTCTCAAAAAGTATATGAAGATGATAAAATATTAGCTTTTAGAGATATCAATCCAGCAGCACCAGTTCATATATTAGTTATTCCTAAAAAACATATTGAAAAAATAACTGATTTGCAAGAAGAAGATAGTAGCTATATTACACATATTTTCTTAAAAATGAAAGAAATTGCAAAACAAGAGGGTTTTGCAGAAAATGGATTCAGAGTGATTAGTAATTGTGGAAAAGAAAGCGGACAAGAAGTTATGCATTTACATTTTCATATGTTAGCAGGAAAACAAATGGGACCACTACTTACAAAATAAAAACGAAAAGGTAGTAAAGTAGTAATATACTTTATTACCTTTTTAAAATTGTCAAAAAATTGAAATAAATGTAGAAAAAAACACTATAATATGTTATAATAATAATAGAGTGTAAAAGGAGGGATTCCAATGTTTAAAAATAGCAAATATGGAAAATTTCTAACAGTACTTCTTATTATCGTTATTATAGTTATTGTTGGATTAATTGGATTTTTAGGGTATGATGTTATTAAAAATATGTTTATAGATAGTGATGCAAAAGATGCTGTTGAACAATTTGAAAGTAGTAGAGGAAATAGAGTTCAAAGACCTCAAAATGAAACTACACAAACCAATGAAATAGTAACACCTCCAACAGTAGCTAATACAGTTACACCAGGAAATACAGGAGATAATGATCAAACTGCAACATATAAAGGATTTCCAATGGTAGGAACAATTAAAATTCCTAAAACAGATATTGAATATCCAATATTAGAAAGTGTTACACCAAAGGCAATAGAAGTTGCTGTAGGAATTTTAGGAGAAAATAAATTAAATCAACCAGGTAATACAACAATTATAGGACATAATTATAGAAATGGAACATTCTTTTCTAATAACAGTAGAATAGAAATAGGGGATAAGATATATATAACAGATTTATCAGGACAAACAGTAGAATATACAGTATATAACAAATATATAACAGCAGATAGTGATGGATCTTATATGATAAGAGATACACAGGGAAAAAGAGAGATTTCTTTATCTACTTGTACATCAGATGTTAAACAAAGATTAGTCATTTGGGCATCAGCTGATTAATATAATAGAAGATACACCACGCTATAGATAATATGTAGGTGGTGTATTTTATGTTAAACTTATATTTTATAATTTTTTTCATTTATAGGTGTCAATAACTTTTGATTAGTTCACCTTAAAAATAATATTTTAACTTGTGACTTGTTCACCCTTGCAAAAGTCACAA
>CALWZX010000052.1 GCA_944386125.1 uncultured Clostridia bacterium
AAGAGTTATTTTTTAATAATAATGCAAAAACAGCTATTAATGTAGCACAAGCAAGAGGAGTAATTTTAGTAGTGGGATGTAGACTTCGGTATACCAACTTATGAATATACACCTTTACAAATTAAGCAAGCTGTTGTAGGATATGGAAGAGCAGATAAAATACAAGTACAAAAGATGGTAAAAACAATTTTAAAAGTAGAAAAATTACCAAAACTAGATGATACAACAGATAGCATGGCAGCAGCCATCTGTCATGCACATTCTGCTAAATTTTCACAAAAATTATAAAAAACTTGAGGTGAGGTATAGAATGCTCTTAAAAGTGGAAGAATTAGAAAAAGAACTAAAACAAGGAAATCTGCAGTGTTTATACCTATTATATGGAGAAGAAATATTTTTATTAGAAACTTGCTTAAAAAAAATACGTAAACAATTTGGTGTTTTGCAAAAAGGAATTAATGATATTCGTATAGAAGCAGAAAATATCGAGAGGCTCATTTCAGATTTACAAACACCGGCTTTTGGATTTGAAAAAAAATTAATTATTGCCAGAAATACAGGACTCTTCAGAAAAGAAGGCAAGAAAAAGACTGTAGGAAGTAATACTAAAATGGCAGAGAAAATTACACAATATATAAAAGAAAATGTAGACAGTTTAAAACAAAGTGTGGTATTAATTTTTATAGAAGAAGAGGCAGAAAAAAATGAGCTTTATCAGGTAATAGAAAAAAACGGAATAGTTTGTAATTTTGAATACCTAAAACCAATGCAAATCATAGCCAGATTAAAAGCAATTAGTAATGCCTACCAGGTACAAATAGAAGAAAGGTTATTACAATATCTCATAGAGTGTGTAGGAAGTAACATGCAAGATTTAATGAATGAATTACGAAAACTCATTGAGTATGCAGGTTCAGGAGGAGTTATTCAAAAAGAAGATATTGATGCATTATGCATAAAAAAAATGGATAGTGTTATTTTTGAACTAACCGATAATTTAGGAAAAAGAAATATCCAAAAAGCATTACAGGTATTACACAATTTGCTATATGCCAAAGAACCTATACAAAAAATTACCATTACGCTATACAATCATTTTAAAAAATTATATTTTACAAAATTAGCGGAAAAAACAAAAGAGCCTTTAGTTTCTGTATTAAATTTGAAACCAAATCAAACTTTTTTAGTAACCAAATATAAACAGCAAGCTTCTTATTTTTCAGAAGAAAAATTAAGAAAGATTTTAGCAGAAATGATTGACTTAGACGAAAATTCTAAAAATGGTAATATAGATATGCAAATAGGACTAGAAGCTATTCTTTGTGAATATTGTTCTTAAAAAATTATATAGGAAATGTTGAAATTTCCAAAATATTACGGTAAAATAGGAGGAATGAATGATTACTTTAGAAGATATTAAAAATAATGAAGAAATTCAAGCCTTAGTAGTAGGTGCACAAAAACAGCTAAATGCATTAGGATACACGGAACATTCTGTAAGACATATTACTATTGTTTCAGAACGTGCAGCAGAAATTTTAAGAACTTTGGGTTATCCGGAAGAAAGAATAGAACTAGCCAAAATTGCAGGTTATATGCATGATATAGGAAATTGTGTAAACAGAGTAGACCACGCGCATTCAGGAGCGATTTTAGCTTATCAAATTTTAAAAGATATGGGAATGGATGTTAGTAAAAGAACAGAAATTATGATGGCAATCGGAAATCATGATGAAAATACAGGAACTGCGGTAAGTGATATTTCAGCAGCACTTATTTTAGCAGATAAGTCTGATGTGCATAGAGATAGAGTTGTTAATCAGAATATGTCTACTTTTGATAAACATGATAAAGTCAATTATGCAGTAACCAATGCCAAGTTTAAAATTAATAAAGAAAAACGTATGGCAACTTTAGATTTAACCATTGATACTACAATATGCCCAGTACTAGACTATTTTGAAATTTTTATGGATAGAACAATGATGAGCAAATATGCAGCCAAATATTTACACATATGGTTTGAATTAATTATCAATGGAACCAAACTTTTATAATATAGGAGGAACAAGAAGTGAAAAGAAATAAAATATTAAGAATCATTTTTTTAATTTGTATCATTATTTTAATTAGTTTAGTAGCATTTGCGGGGATTTTTGTAGCTTATCAAAATACAACTAAAAATTTAGTAAAAGAATATTCATTAGGAAGAGATTTAGTAGGGTCTAGAAGAATTCAATTAGATGTTAGCACTCAAACAAACGAAGTGAAATATGATAAAGATGGAAATGTTATAGCTTCAACAGATTCTGAAACAGAGGTAGCTAATACTGTTTCAGAGCCAGTAAACAAAGAAGAAGATAAGACATTAGAAAATTATCAAAAAACAGCTAAAATCTTAGAAGAAAGATTAAAAGAATTAAGTGTAGAAGACTATACACTTCGTTTAAATACAGAAAATGGAATGGTTATGATAGAACTTCCAGAAAATGCAGACAAAACAGATTCTGTTGTTTCTGCATTAAGCCAAACAGGAAAATTTGAAATTGTAGATAGTACAACGAAGGAAGTATTATTAGATAATACAGATATTGAAAAAGTAGAAGCCGATATTGGACAAACATCTTATGGATATGTAGCATATATTGCTATTCAATTTAATAAAGAAGGAACAGAAAAGTTTAGAAATATAACTAATACTTACAAAACGATAGAAAATACTACTTCTAACACAACAACCGAAGAAACTACAGAAGAAGCCGAAGAGCAAAAAGAAATTTCTTTACAATTAGATGGAGAAACTATTATGACAGATAGTTTTGAGGAAGAAATTTCTACAGGATACTTACAATTAACAGTAGGGTCTTCAACATCAACTTCTAATTCAGAAGAATTAAACACATATTATAAAAGTGCACAAACAGAAGCAGCATTGTTAAATAGTGATGCTTTACCTCTTACATATACAGTAGCACAAAATAAATATGTAAAATCTGATATAACATTAGAAACATTACAAATTGCTTTATATATTGCTTTAGGTGTTTTGGCAATAGGAATAGTATACCTAATCATTCGTTATCATATGAAAGGACTACTTGTAGCAATTTCACTAATTGGTTATATTGCATTACTACTACTAACTATACGTTATACAAATGTAACCATTTCTATTATAGGTTTAGTAGGAATAGTGGTATCTGTTATGATTAATTATATTTTTATACTACAATTATTAAAAAAGACAGAAGAAATAGAAAACGTAAAATTAGCTTACACAGAAGTGATGAAGAGTTTCTTAAAAGTTATGTTACCAATTATCATTATAGCAATTGTGTTCGCATTTTCAACACATTTAGCAATTTTCAGCTTTGGAATGGTTATGTTCTGGGGAATTGTATTAGATTGGATTTATAACTTAGTAGTTACGAGAACATTCTTACTAGATGCAAAAAAAGAATAGGAAAGAAGGGAAGAACGAAAATGAAAAAAGTTATTATAGCGCTTATTGCATGTATTGTAGTTGCTGGAATTGCTATTACTTGTGTTATGGGACTTAATTATGAACTAATGTATTCTAAAAATACACAGTTTGATATTTATATAGGAAAAGAATTTCAAGATCAAGAAATTCAAGATATTGTTCATGAAGTAATTGGACAAGATAAAAAGGTTATTACACAAAAGGTAGAAATATACGAAGATATGGTAACCATTACTGTACCAGAGATTACAACTGAACAAATAGAACAAATTAATCAAAAAATAAACGAAAAATATGGATTAGATAACACTATAGAAGATATTCAAGTTGTCAATAATACCAAAATTAGAGGTAGAGAAATGGTAAAACCATATGTTTTACCAGTAGCCATAAGTTTTATTATTATTCTTATTGTACTTACTATTATATATCGCAAACTAGGTATTATGAAAGTGTTAGGCAATGTAATAGGATATACTTTTCTAGTACAGGCACTATATTTAAGCGTGATTGCTTTAACAAGAGTAGAAGTAAATCGCTTTACTATGCCAATTGCTATTGCCCTTTTTGCCATGACACAGCTTGCAGTAGTTATTAAGTTAGAAAAGAAAAGACTTACAATAAAAGAGGACAATAATAGCAACAATTAACATTATTTTACATATAGTATATAAAGGTTGCTCTTTGATACCAGAAGGTGAAATAAAAAGTGAAACTTTTCGAAAAATGGTTTATGAAAGGGCAAAGAAAAAACACAAGCATAACATATGAAGAAGTGAAACTAAGAAGAACAAAAAATCCAGAAGTAATTTTATTAGATGTAAGAAGTAAACAGGAATATCAAGAATACCATTTGCCAGGAAGTATTTGCATTCCTCTTTACCATTTAGAAGAACAAGTAGAAAAGAGGATACCAAAAGATGCTGAAATTATTATATATTGTCAAATGGGAGGCAGAAGTAAAACAGCTGTAAAATTACTAACCAAAATGGGATATCAAAATGTATGTCAAATAGAAGGCGGATTAGACGCTATTCAAAGAAAAAAGTAGGAGAGAATAAAGAATATTCTCTCCTATTTATGTGAAACATTATTTAAAATGCGATAAGTTCTACATATATGACAATCTTTGCAAAGAGAAATACGATTACCAAAAATAAGCTCTAATGTATGAATAAAATCATCACTTTCGCCAATAATATGAACTTCAATTTTTTTAGGTAACAAAGTGAGTAAAGTATTAAGAGTATAGTCATTAGAAGAAAAACTTATATCTGATAAATATTTGGCTTCTACAGTATGTTCAGTAATAGAAATAATACTTTTGTGCTTATCTAATAAAATAGATTCTCCATTGGTATAAATTAAATGCACTAAATCTTGTTTACAGCTATTGCTTTCAATATATATTTTTAATAAATCAATAAATTCAGTGTATTCTTTTTCTACAACATATTGATTAACGGCATATTCTACCATTTTTTCTAAAGTAGCCATATAATCTGCCAAGCGAAAATAGACAAAGCCATCTAATATCATAGATTTATTTTCTTGAATATAGTCTATAAAAGAAGGTAAAACTTGTTTTTCTCTATCATAAAATAAAGGTACTTCCGGATTTTCAGATTCAATTAAACCATCTTCTAAATCATAGCAAAATTCTTCAATACTATTTTTTTCATATTCATCAAAATAGAAGTAGTGAAAATGAATTAAATGATGAAGTAAACGTGGCTCATAAAATAATATAACACTATCTGTTAAAATTTGAGAAAGAGCAGTGATAAAATAATGCATATCTTCTCCCACATAGTGAATAATAATATTATAATAAATTTTAAATTTACGTTTTACAAAAATAATATCTGGTATCGTATCTAAACTCTTTAGTAGATAATCGATTATAGGCGAATGATTAGTTTTAATACAAAAAGATTTCATTGCAAGAAAAATCCCCTTTCTCAATTAGAAGTAGTATCTACCAAAAAGTGTTAAGCTATACCTATTTTATGCTTGAAAAAAATTTTTGTGCTTTTACAAAAAGAAAAACAGCTATATTTAGCTGTTTAACGATATATACGAAAATCAATTTCAGGGAAGATGCAATCTTTTTCTTCGAGAGATTGCAGAAATTTCTTATCAATTGTATGATTTTTAATTTGCTCATATAATTTATGAAAACGACCAGTATGGTCTTTAATGCGTTTCTTTGCATAGTCTACCATAGTTCCATTGGTAATAATAAATAGCCAGTCACTACTTTGTAATAATAATAGTTCCCTTGCACATTGATTAAGTGCACGTATCAATAGAATTTTTTCTTTTTGCTCTTTAGTTAAAACTGAAAGTTTCATATTTTGTAAACGGCGTAGAGGAGTAGTATTAATATGAATATAATCATATAGTGGAGAACTACCTTTCCATGTTTCAAATTCTTTATCTAAATCATCCGCAAACGAAGCATATTCGTAGGCTAGTTCTGTCATTTTATCTCCTATTTTATGAAGATGTCTATGAGCATAGTCATTCGTTTCATTAAGCCATACTTCGCTATAACCATTAGCTCCCCAACTAGAACGACAAGGGGAACATACTTGCATGTCTGGAAATTTATCAATATACTCACTAGGCGTAATTAAAGCAAAAGTATCTTGATCATAATAGATTTTCTTAAATAAAATGTACAACCAATAAGGACCTTCATACCACCAGTGACCATATAATTCTGCATCATAAGGACATAAAACAATAGGAGGTTTTTTCATATAAGTACATGCCTGTGTAATTTGGTCTATACGGGAATGTAAAAAATGAGAAGCCTGTTTTTCGGCAGAATCTTTAGCCCATTGAACATTATAGATATCTTTATTTTCTGTAGGCCCAGTAATACGATGATACTTAATACCTGTATTAACACGTACTCCATTAACAGCAATATATGGTTTAATATAGTCATAATCAGCATCATAACCAATATCGCGATAAAATTCTCGATAATTATAATCTCCTGGGTAACCATTAATAGAACTCCATACTTGTCTAGAAGAATCCATATCTCTTCCGAAAGCAATGACTCCATTAGGGGAAACAATTGGAGAAAGAGTACCATAAATAGGGGCAGGGTCTGCATATAAAACACCATGAGATTCGGTTATAACATAGTCAATACCAAATTCTTTTAAGTATTTGTCTGCTTCAGGTACATAGCCACATTCTGGAAGCCAAATACCACGAGGTTTTCTACCAAAATATTTTTCATATGTCTGAACACCCACACCAATTTGTGCACGTATGGTTTTCTCATTCACATATAAAATAGGGAAATATCCATGAGTTGCACCACATGTAATTATTTCCAATACACCAATATCTTGGAAATGTTTAAAACCTTGAATAATATTATCATGGTAAATATCATGAAATACATGTAAATCATTAGAATAACGATTAAAATAATAGTGAGAAAGCTGATTTACACGTTCATCATAAGTAGTTCTTTTCATTTCTTTTTCCGCAAGCTCGATATGTGTTTTTAAATAGTCAATATAACGTTCTTGTAATAAACGATTATCTAGCATATTTAAAAGAGGAGGAGTCATAGACATAGTAATTCTAAAGTCAACTTTTTCCTCTACTAATTTTTGAAAATTTAAAAGAAGAGGAATATATGTTTCGGAAATAGCTTCAAAAAGCCATTGCTCCTCTAAATAATCTTTACTTTCTGGGTGATGAATAAATGGTAAATGGGCATGTAAGACAAAACTTACATATCCTTGTGGCTGTTTTTTCATACAATTTCTCCTTTGCAATATAATTAAAATTGTGTAAATAATGAGATATTTACACAATTACTTAAATGTTGAAGTTGGATTTCCAGAAGATGGGTTATGTAGGTCAAAGTGTTTTGCATCAACAAAGGCTGTTTTATACATCTTCTGATAGAATTTCTTGACAGTGATATTTTCTTTTTTGTATATTTTTTCTAAAGAAAGTGGATCAAATTGTTTTGTATAATATTCTTTTGTTTTTACATTTTGAAAAGTAATTTCTGGCTTTAAATTTTCTATTAAAACGTGATCATTAGGAGATTCAATATCATTTGAAGTAGTAACAGATAAATAATTATTTGGTATAGTTACGTATTGATTAATTGCTTTTCTACCTAATTCAATTTCATAAACACATTTACTATCTTTAACTTGTAAATACCAACTATTTGCAAAATCATTAATTTCTATTTCATATTGATAATGTAAAGTTTTATTTTTTACAATTAATACTGGTTTGGTATTATAAAAGAAATACTCTCCATATTGTTCTATATACTTTTGTTTATCTTCATCTGAAATATCCCAATAAACAAACAAAGTAGTAGGAGTTTGATATAATAATTTTACAATAGTTTCATTATAACGATAAGGCAAATCATAATATTCTAAAACTTCCACTTTTTTAGTAGGCTGTTTTTGTGTTTTGGTAGGGAGCTTATTTTTAGTAGTAGAAACTCCTTTTTTTGATTTAATAGGAACATCGCTTACTGAAAGTTTGGTCTGTTTTGTTTTTACACTTTTAGATTTAGAGGCACTTTCTTTTTTATTTTTGGTAGCTTCGGTAATTTTGTTTGTTTTCTTTTCTACTTTTTTCATTTCTGCTTTTGATGTTAGTACTTTTTTTGTATTTCTTTTTTCTTTTTTCTCTATGGCTTGTTTCGTATCTTTAGTAGCTCTTGGCATGATAACCTCCTTAGTAAACGATATAATTTTCTTTGTATATAGTATATCAAAAAAGAAATAAATTCAATAGAAAATTGTAAAAAAAAATAAAAAAATGTAAATACTTATCACAATTAATATAATGTAAAATAATACAAAGAATGTTACTATAAGATATTTCATAAATCTTTCGGCTCAATTCAGAAATATAAGAATTTCTAAAATCATTTTATGGCACCCTTTCACGAAAAGCGTGAACATTTTCCATAAAATGATTTAAAAAATTCTAAATTTCATCCAATCACATTCAAGTTTTATGAAATATCTTATAGTAACATTCTAATAAATAACTTTCCAACTATAAATTGCAACAAATATTTGTATATATCTAAAAGTAGAACAAAAATATAATAGCAATGTAATATAAATGTAACCAAAATGTAATAGAATTAGCTAGAATAATAATATATAATATAAACAGTATAAAAGTAATAAAAAAGCAAAAAATAAAGACAAAAGGAGAGTTATAAGTATGTATCAGATAAAAAAAGAAAAAGCAGTAACTTTAATAGCCCTAGTGGTAACCCTGGTGATTTTAATCATCTTGGCAGCAGTCAGTATTAACATGGTATTAGGAGATCAAGGAATATTTAAAAAAGCACAAGAAGGCGCAAATAGTATGTATGATGCAGAAATCAATACGCAGGTTGGATTCAATAGCATTACAGTAGAAATAGATAAAATTTTACAGGGAGAGAATAATGAGCAACCTCAACTAAGGCAGGATACACCAAATGCACCAAAGCAAATAGATGGAATGGCACCAATCAAATTTACAGAACCAACGGATAGCCAAATGGGAAGTGTAGAGGAAACTACGTGGGATGATAATAGTTGGTATGATTATAGCCAAAGTAAATGGGCAAATACAAAAAGTGAAGATGGAAGCATGTGGGTATGGATACCAAGATATGCATATAAAATTACTTACAATAATCCAGAAAATAAATCAGAAGGTGGAACCATAGATGTTAAATTCCTAGAAGGAACATCAGATAATTACTATGAAAATGGAGAACTAAAAACAGCTAAGAGACAGACAAGCATGGATGAAACAGTAGATACAACAAGTGACTATTATGTACATCCAGCCTTTACAAATGAAACAAGTATTAATTTTGCTAACGGTGGATGGGACGAAGAACTTACAGGAATGTATGTAGCAAAATTTGAAGCTGGATTTCCAGAAGGAAATAACGATACATTAAGTGTAAAAAGTTCACAGAGTTACACACAAGATACTTCATATGTAAGAGCAGTGGAATCAGGAACAATTACTTCAAATCAACCAGCAAGAAATTGGCTAGATGGAATCTATGGAGAAACAGAAACAAAAATTAGTTATCCAGTATTTCAACCATTAACGTATAGTATGAATTATATTAATCATAATGATGCATATAACATATGTAGGGCAATGAATGAAAGTGGAAATATATATGGATTTACAATAAGTTCATCAGACACGCATTTAATGAAAAATAGTGAATGGGGAATGATAAGTTATTTAAGTCAAAGTAAGTATGGAACAAATAGTAAAGAAATAGCAGTAAATAACGCTAATTTAAATAGTGGTGAACAACAAAGAACAGTAACAACAGGAAAGAATGGAGTAGATAGTGTTTATGGAATAACAGGAATGACTCAAGGGAGAACAGATGGAGAAGAAACAGTAGTAAAAATAGATGAGATAAGAGCGCTAAGCGGAAATGCACCAACAGCTACAGGAAATATGTATGGATGGAATCAAAAAGGAGGAGTAACAGCATCAAGTACAGGAAATATGACAGGAATATATGATTTATCAGGGGCAGGATGGGAAAGAACTACCTCTTATATAGCAAATGGGCATGATAACTTATTAATATATGGAAAGTCAATAACTTATGAGGGTTCTATATTAAAAACAACTAGTACTAAATATACAACGGTATATCCATATGATAGTAGTGTAGATAATGATACAAAAGAAGAAAATAGCACTAATTTAAATATAGCAAGTAATGCAAACTATGCAAAAAATACAAAGATTTATGGTGATGCAATAAGAGAAACTTCTACATCTGGAAGTGATACTAATTCATGGGAAAATGATTGGTCAGGTTTTGTTGGCTTACATGTTCCTTTCGTAATGAGAGGCGGTTTTTTATGGAATGCATCCCAAGCAGGGAGATTTTACTTTTATCGTAGTGAAGGTGGAAGTACATTTAGCGCTGGTTTTCGACCAATAATTGTACCTAAATAAAAGAAAAATAAATAAGACAGCAAAAATAGGAATAAGTTTTAAGCTAACAAACAGTAAAAAAGACAGAATAAGGAAAAAACTACAGAAGGAAAGGAAAATGCAAGTATGAACCAATTAAAAAAGAACAAGGTATAACTCTAATAGCCTTAGTGGTAACCCTAATTATACTCATAATATTAGCAGGTGTAAGTATAAGTATGATAGTAGGAGATAATGGTGTTATCACAGAAGCACAAAAAGCTGCTAAACAAACAGAAGAAATGCAAGTCAACTCACAAAGTTATATGAACGATTTGCAAAAAGAACTAGAAGAAAAAATAGAAGGACAAGTTACAGTAAAAGAAGATATACCAAATGCCCCAGAACAAATAGATGGAATGACGCCTGTTAAATTTACAGAACCAACAGACACAGAGATGGGCAGTTATGAAGAAACAAGTTGGACAGATAGTAGTTGGTATAATTATAAAGAAAGTAAATGGGCAAATACGATGAGCGAAGATGGAAGCATGTGGGTATGGATACCAAGATATGCGTATAAAATAACATACACTAATCCAGAAAATAAATCAGAAGGTGGAACAATCGATGTTAAATTTCTAATAGGAACAACAGATCAATATTATGATTCAACAGATGGAGAGTTGAAAACAGCTAAAAGACAAACAACTGCAGATGAAACAGTAGATACAACAACAGACTATTATGTACACCCCGCATTTACGAATGAGAGCAATATTGGATTTGCCAATGGAGGATGGGATAGTGAACTTACAGGAATATATGTAGCCAAATTTGAAGCAGGATTCCCAGAAGGAAATAATACAGCAACAAGCAAGAAAAGTTCAGTAAGTTATACACAAACAAATGCATGGGTAAGAGGAGTAGAAGCAGGAACAAGTGATTCAACCCAATCGGCAAGAAACTGGTTAGATGGAATATATAATGAAACGCCAACAAAGATCAGTTATCCCGTATTCCAACCATTAACATATAGTATGAATTACATCAATGAAAATGATATATATAACATATGCAAAGCGATGAATGAAAGTGG
>CALWZX010000053.1 GCA_944386125.1 uncultured Clostridia bacterium
ATGGAGCGGAAAACGGGGCTCAAACCCGCGACCTCTGCCTTGGCAAGGCAGCGCTCTATCAACTGAGCTATTTCCGCATAATGCTTTTGCGCAAGCATTATTATCATATCAAAGTTCTTTGCAATTGTCAATATTTGAATATATTTTTTTCTATGAATATTGTATGTTTTCTATTGACTATTCATTACTCTTTTTGATAAAAAGTTAATAATTCACAAAAATAATTTTGTAATGTTTTCTTTTGAACATCATTTGTATTATAAATATTGATTGTTTCAATGGTTTCTTCATTTTTTTGTGTTTTTTTCGTAATCGTTATTAAGCCTATCTTACTATTTTTAGCCACAGGAGCTTCAAAATAAGGAATAAATTGAATATGAATATGGATATTATCTGCTTCTCCTTTTTTTATTATTATTTTCTTATTTTTTACTTCTTCTATGGCTAAGTTTAGGTTTTGCGTTTGTGCTTTATGAATATAAATTCTTTTTTCATTAATTTGTTTCCATTCTTCAAATTTTTGTAGTACCATTTCTTGTAAGTCTATTCTTTCATAATTAGCAAAGGCATATTCTATGAGTTTTATGCTATCTTCTGTTCTTTGTTTTTTAGTATCTGCCCCTAATACTACTGTAATGATTTGATTTCCATTTCTTGTGCAAGAGGTTACTAAACATCTGCCAGCATTTCCTGTAAATCCTGTTTTTACACCATTTACTCCTTGTAAAACACCCAATAATTCGTTGGTATTGATAATTGTTCTTGGACTTCCATTTACACTAATAGTTATTTTTTTAGTATTAACAATTTGTGCAAATTTTTCGTTGTTTAATGCATAATCTGTTAATTTTGCTAATTCTAATGCTGTTGTATAATGTTCATCACTATCTAACCCATGGGGAGTAACAAAATGTGTGCCAGTTAGTCCTAATTCTTTTGCTTTTTGATTCATTAGCGTAGCAAATCCTTCCACACTTCCTCCTACATGTTCTGCTAAAGCCACTGCTGTGTCATTTCCCGAACGTAGTAATAATCCATACAATAAATCATTTACACTTATTTTATCTCCTGTATTAATATGTAAAACAGATCCACCTGTGTTTGCTGCTTTTTTTGAAACAGTTACTACATCTTTTAAATTTACTTTTTCTAATACAATCATTGCTGTCATGATTTTTGTAGTAGAAGCCATTGCACGCTTCTCATTTTCGTTTTTTCCCCATATCATTTGGCCAGTTGTTCTATCATAAACAACTGCTGCTTTTGAAGAGAGAATAGGTTCTTCTATCACTTTTTGACTTGTTACTTCTACTATAGTATTTTGTAAATCTACGTTCTCTACTTCTTCCTCTTCTATGTCATCTGCTTTTACTATTGAAAGGGAATGGGTCATAAAACATATACTAATTAACAAACTAACTATTATTTTCTTTTTCCACATAAAAAACCACCTATCTTATTTTATGATAGGTGGGGATTTTTATTCTCAAAAAGAGACCTTTCTTCATAATCTTGTGAGTGCGAATCTTCTATAGGTCTTTCTATGTTTTCTATTTCTTCTTTTTCTCTCAATTCAATTTCTTCATTAACTCTTTCTTTTGCCTGCTTTTCCGTTAATTTTTCTTCTCCAATCATATAATTTAAAATTTGAATGGCTTCTTTTCTTTGGTAACCTTCATCTATAAATTTTTGAATTACCTTTTCTGGCTCTGTCATTTCCTCTATTTGTATTCCATCTTCTTTTAGTCCAGTATCTTCTACTTTTTCAAAAGATTCAGAAATCTTATCTGGATTACTTGATTTTGTTCTATTTTGCGTTAATTCCTCTACTTTTTTTGTATTATAATCTTTACCTTCCATTTCTACTTCATGGCTTGACCACTCTCCATTTGTTCCTTGTCTTGATTCATTAATTTCTAATTCACCCCAATGTATATTTACCGAAAAACGTATATCTCGTACATGTGTATTATCTCTATTTAATCCTTGTGTATACATAGTTTGATAAGGAACTTCTCTCTCAACTTTTTTTCCATCTTTTCCTATAGATACTTCTTTTCTTATATCTGTTGTACTAGGCTTAATATATTTTGAAGGTTTCATTTGCCCTGTTTTTTCATCATAATATTCTGCTTGGACTACCCCATTTTCATTTCTATAAAAGAATAAATTTTCTTCTTCTTTCTTTAATATAGGATGGTCCTCATATAAATTGGCATCTTCTCTTACTATGTATATTTGAGATAGTGGTATTTGCTTTCGTTTAGCAATCTCTTCTTTAACCAGTTCTTTTTTAGGGGCTCTGTGGCTTATTTTTTCTAATTCTGTAGCCGGTAATAATAAGTTAGGTTTTTCTTTATTTTGCCCCATAATTGCATCCCATTCTAATTTTTTTGTATCTAGCGATAGCATATTCATAAATTGAGGAGCATTTCTACAATATTCTTGTAACTGCATAAAGTATTGTGGCTCAAAGGCAACTATTCCTTTTTGAATAGTTGCCATTTTTATTCCTTGGCTGTCATATATTTCTAATAAATTAGTCATTCCTTTTTTAGGAAGTTCTTTTTGTTTTTCTACCACTATCAAATTTTGTTCCCATTGCACATTTTGTGCTACTGGAAATAGTTGCATTCCTTGCCAATATCTAATTTGAACAATATGTTCATTTTTTTTGCAATTTTCTTTACTTTGTTCATACACTTGTAGCATATTATTTTGCGTTTTTAGAATATCTTGTTGTGGCATATTTTCCTCCTTGCTATTCTACACTAAATGAAAATACAAAATCTCCTTCATCCAATAATTGTACAACAAATGTTTTTGCTAACAATTTTGTTTCGTCTTCATTTGTAATCTGTACTGTATAAATGTAATTGTCACCTTGTTTTTCTAATTGAAGATAGGTAAAATTATTTTTATCAAAGAAAGTATTTTTTATATAATTTTCTAAATCAGCTTCTGCCTGAAAGTAATTTTGTTTAAAACTTTCTGCTAATTTTGAATATACAAAATGATAATCTTGTGCATCAATTGCTTGCCTTATTCTATCTACTTGCATTGCTACTTTTGTTTCTGTGTTGGCTGTTTCATACTTTTGCATAAATACTGGCATTGCTAATGTATAATTATCTAATATTATTGTATATTGCATAGGCGCTGTTTCTTGAAATATATAATAATTTCCTAATTGATCCTGTATTGTATAAATTGTATTATTTTCTCCTTTTGTTACTTCATATTCTTCAACTGTTGCTTGCATTAGTTTTGTTATATTTCGATTAATATAGGTTCTATATTCTTCATATTGAGGAAATCTTTTTTCTCTATATTCTGCATCTAAAGTTTGATAACTTTGTTCTATATTGTATAATGCTTGTTTTCTAAAATCTACTAAATACTTTGTACTCATTGCATAATCTGATACTTTTAGTTTTTCAAATTGATTATAGTCAAATATAATATCTTGATTTTTATTTCCCTCAATCGAATTCATTGCTGCATAATACTCTTCTTTTATATTTTTTTCTTTTCCATTTTGCAATACTAACACTCCTAACAAAATACCAATAACTATTGCTATTCCTATGCATATGATAAGAATCATTTTTATCAATTTTTTGCTATTCTCCATCTTCTCACTCCTCATAATTATTGTTATAATCTATCTGAATTGTTAATGGCTCATTTTCTGTTTGATAAATTAATTTTTTTGGTAGCATGCTATTATTTGAAAATCGTAGCTCTATTTCTTTTTCTTCTCCTGGTTGAATAGCTATTTGAATATTACTGTTTAATTTTTGGTTTGTATTTTCATCATATTGTAATGACATAGTATTTTCATTAATATAAATTACTTCTTGTGTTTGGTTAATCATTGTTACTTCATAGATTGTTTCTGTCATATATACTAATTCGTTCTGCAAAATCATAGAAATAGTACCATTTTCGCTAATTTTTTGCTCTTTTTGATTGGTTATATATCCATTAGGAAATACTGTAAAAATTCCATTTGTATAGTCTAATTGTATCGTAATATAGTAGTCTTTTTCTTCTGCTACTTCTTCCATTTCTTGTTCTTTCAAAGTTCCTTTTACTAAAAATCTATATTGATTTACACCTACTTGTATTTCATACATCTCTTTTGCAGAAAAGTTTTGTGGTTTTACAAATCTCTCTACATAATTTTTTACATTTTCCAGTGTTATTTGATATAAGTTTTTATACTCTTCATCTAATAAATGATATATTTTTTCATAGTCCTGGCGGAATACTTGATTTATATATTGATTTACACACTCTTCTACTGTAAAGAAAGTATCTCTATCTTGTTCTCTTATAATTTGAAATTGCAAAGTTTCTCCTTCTTCTCCGGCTTCTTCTTGAATGTTTTCTTTTCTTACTGACAATAATATTATAAGGATAACAATGAGTATCGCCATAATGACTGATATAACAATCATTGTTTTTTTTATATGTTTCATGTAAACTCCTTTCTTATGAAGCAAATCTATAAATTTTAGTAAATCTATTTGTATATTCTGTAATTTTAATTTGATCTGCAGCTGGTAGATTAGCCGTTTTTGCCTCTGCTATTTTTCCATTACCTATATAAAGCCCTACATGACCATTTCTCCACAATACATCTCCTGGTCGTAAATTTTCCAATGCCATTTCTGCATTAACTTGATATTTAGTACCATAAGAAGTTGTTTGCATAGGTACATCTGTAATTTCTGGGAAGAATTGTCTATATAATCTTTGTACAAAAGAAGAACAGTCAAATTGAAATTCTCCAAATCTATTATTTTGACTATAGGTATATCTATCATCATTACAAATTCTAATTGCTTCTGTTATTAATTGTTGCATTTGAGTAGATACTCCTGCAAGTTCAAAGTCAGAACTTGTCATATTATCATATTGTTGTAAATTATAATCATTGATTAAATTCATTACTTTACTAACATATTTAGAATCTGTAGCATATCCTGCTGCTCTAATCCTTGTAATTTGTTCTTCTGGCCCTAGTCCTTGTTCATATGCTTGTGTAACTCCAGCATTTGTATAACGACTAGTTGTAAGTAATCTTCCGTGATCAAATACTGATTGTGCCATATTTTGATATTTTCTAAAGAACGCCTTAATTCTAATATTTTCACCATTTACTTCTTCACCTGTATTCATAACCACAGATGTTCCATCCCAAAATTCGTTTCCTTCGCTCGTTTTCACTAGTGCTCCTACTTCATATGAACTAGCATTAGCATCTCCTCCACCTTTCATTCCAAAGAAATTATTATGATTGATACTTAATCCTGAACTACCACTACCGCTTTCTAGAATTCCCTGAGCGATAGTTACAGATGCATATATATGTTGTTTTTCCATGCTTTCCACAGCATACGGAGCTAGTACTTGTATAAATTGTTCTCTTGTTCCTCCTGTCCAATTTCCATATATTCCATAAGTTACTTCTTTCCATGGGTCTGAAAAATTAATATATTCTAATGGATCTACTTGCTCTCCGTTAATGAGTATTTCAAAATGAAGATGCCTACTATAACTTCCTTCCCCACTTGCTCCTGTTGTACCCATTGTACCAATGACATCACCTTGACTTACTTTTTGTCCATTTTCAACCTTTATATCTTGTAAATGTGCATATCTGGTTACACTACCATCAGAATGTTTTATATCTATATAATTTCCATAATTACTACTTCCACTTAAAGCATAAGTTGAAACAGTTCCAGCTTTACTTGCTATTACATCATATCCATTTACTTTGCTCTGTCCTATATCTATTCCAGTATGTTGGTCAGCTACTACAGTTCCATTTTTTTGAGAAAAAGCTAATTCTTTGTCTGGATCAGACAATTCTTCATATTCTTTCCATGTAATCGTATAATTGTTTTCGTATTGTGAATATTCTTCTCCTCTAACTCTTGGTCCCATAGGAGATGTAATTACTGTATTATCTATCTCATCTTTTGTAGTATATGCTGTTAATCCATCCCCCGTAAAATATTCTGATTTTATATCCTCTTTAGCTATAGGAAACCAATAACTTCCTTCAAAACTTAATGAACTTCCTGCACTTCCTGCTAAAACATATGATAAATCAATATCTAACTCTGTTACTCCAAAATCATACCCTGTCATCAAATATAATATATATTGAAATTGTTGTATCAATACTTCATTATCTACATTCTCATAAAATAGTTTAATAATCATGGAAGAGTTTACATCCACAATAGAATTATATGGTGATCCAGTGCCCGAATTTACATTAGTTGTCATAGGGTATTGTCTTTGTAAAAAGTTTTTAAATTCTTTATTTTTAAAATATGGTTCTTGGTCTACTCCTTCTGAATATTTATTCGTAGTAGTTGTCGTTGTTGATGAACTTGTTGACGCAGTTGTTGTTGTTACTGTATTATTATATAATAATGTTTTAGTATAAAATAAAGTATCTGCTTTTGTTATTAATGGTACTAAGTTATTCGTCCTACTCCATGATTCATGACTATTTCCTTCTTCATCTTCCCATTCTTTATGAATTACTGTTGTTGTATCTTGTAACGTTAACACAATTTTAGATTGTTCTACTCTTTCTGCTAACTGATACACAAATTCAGGTGTTTGCGTTACCATATATAAATCAAGGAAAAAGGTATAAGGCACTCTAAATTGTGATACTAGTGCACTATAATTAATTGTTTTTAAATAATATACTTCTCCTCCTGTTTCTTGATTAGAAGTATACGTAGCTACTACTAAGTTTCCTGCACTATCAATAGAAAAATGTGTTCCATCTGGATTAGCACTAAATGTTTCATAATCTTGATATTGCAATACCGTTCCTAAAGTACTTGCTTCTGTTCCTTCTTCATTACGTGGATCGGTTTTTCTGATTTCTATAATACCTTGGCTTCCTGTCGTTCCTGTTTTTGGTAATGTTGTTGCTGCATCAGCTTCTAAAAATTTTTTTACATATTTTTCATCTATTTCATACCCTTGTGCTTCTATTTCTTCCATGATAGATTTTACTTGTTCATCATTAATTTGTATTCCATTATTCGATACAGTAAAAAAGTCTAAAATTTTACTTCCAAATCCCTTAATGGCATCTACTATTCCTGTAACAAATCCTAATACAGATCCTATAATAGCAAGCATAATGATAAGAAATAGGAAAAATGGTCCTAGTGTTCCTCCAATTTTAATGACCCAACCTATAATTTTTTTCTTCTTTTCTGCTGCTTTTTTCTTTTTTTTGAGTTTGTCTTTCAAACTTTTTTCTGCTTTTCTTTTAGATTCATTCATCGCATTTTTGGCTAACTTTTTTTCCATTTGACTAGTTCGTGCAGCCATATGTGCCATGCCTTGTTGTATTTGTTCTTGCTCTTGTTCTTCCTGCGTTTCTTGGTTCTTCATTTCTTCTTCGTCCACATAATCACCTCGCCTTCTGCTTATATTGCTACTTCCATTGAAAATCTTGTTCCATTTTCATTTGCTACTTGTATATTATCAAATTTCATCCATTTAACAGTATCCGTTTTTTCATATATTTTCATAAAATTAATCGTTAGTTGGATACTTGTATTGGTTTCTAGTATAAAGTTATCATTAGTGATTTCTGCCATATTGGCTAAATATGTTTTTCCTGCTTCATCTTGCAAATACCAATTGTTATTTCTTGCTATGCTATAAAGTATCATATTGTTTTTATTGGTATTTTGAAATGTAACATCATAGGTACGATTATTTATATATACATTTTCTGTTTGTACAATAATTTTTATTCCATTTAATTCTGTTTCTCGATTTATCTCATTTTTTTGTACAAATTTATTAATATTCAAATAGGGTACTTCGTTTTTGTAAACTACTGTTATATAGTCTTCAAAAGTTTGTTCTGCCTTCTTTCCTCCCATAGCTAAAGCATCATTGACAAATCTGACTTTATATGTTGTATTTTTTCCGCTTATCCAATTTTCTAGGGTGTATGTTTTGGGATTGGCAAATATAACTTGATAATATAAGTTTATAAAGTCATTTATCGTTGGAAACACTTCTTGTTTACACTCTTCTGAAAGCAAGTCATATGCTTCTCTTGTTTTTCCCTCATTACAGTACGACACAAAATTATTAATAATCCCATTATTTTGCATAGCTTCTTCAGTAGTAATTGTACCTTCTCCCAATACTGATTCTGTTTTATATATAATGGATTCATCTACCTGTGTTTGATTTAACTTTGCTTCATTTTGTTTTTTGGCTTCTTCATTTAAATATTGTATTATAGAAAGGCCTATAATGACTGATAAAATTACTATAACGACTAGTTTCCAATTTTTAGTTATATATCTAATCCATTGATTAATCATTATTTTCATCCTTTCACTTTGGTCTTATATAAGGAAAGCAGTCTCATACTTTCCTTATATAAAACCAAAAGGAATTCATCCTTTTGGCGTTATGTAATTAACCTCTTCTTGCATCTTTAATCAAATTATAATAGTATGTTGAATTTGCTTCTGCTGCTTTTTTACTCATACCGTTTCTTTCTAATGTTTCTTGTAATGCTTTTCTTCTGTTTTCAAATTCCTCTGTATTATTAACAACATCATCGCTCATCTTACTACTTTCTTGAGAAACACCTATAGATAGGTTACGAGCTGCTTGTAATCTTTCTTCACTAGAAGCATCTTTATATTTATTCTTAAATTCATCTGATTCCATAATTTTTTGCTCTATTTTCATTCCATCTTTAATTCGTTCCAAATTAGTAACTCCCGCATTATTGTACTCTGCAGCCACGTCCATAACTTGATCTAATTCTTCCTTCGTTCCTACATTCATTTTTTCTCTGAAGAAGTCTCTATTATCTGTATCCTTTGCAAAATTTTTCGCTTGTTTTTCTAATAATTTGTTTTTTGCATCATCATCAACTGCTGCCATTCCCATTCTAACATCTCTCACTAGTCCTGAAGCAGTTCCTCCTATAGCTCCTGCAGCATTACTTAGCCCTTTTCCTACTGCACCAGTTGCTAATGCTGCTGCTCCAAAATATTTTTCGGCATTTTTTCCACCTGATACAATTGTACCTGCAGCCGCTATCGAAGCTAAACCTGTTCCTACTCCCAATGTTGCTGCACCTATTAATCCTTTTCCCGCTAGTCTTCCAGCAGAACCTAATATGCCTTTCACTCCTCCTGCTTCTCTAAATTTCTTATCTGCTGTATATTGAATTCCTTTTTTGATAGATGTTGCTCTTTGTTTTAACCCTCTTTTAGGTTTGTTTGCATGCAAAGGTGTCATATAACTTGGCAGTGTTGCTCCCACTTGTTCTGGAGTTGGTGTATCTCCTGGAGTTTGTACTGTTCTTGGTGGTGTTGGTGTAGCAGATGCATCTGATGCATTACTCCTTGAAAAACTAGCACTATTCTGATTATATACAATGCCAGAAGGCGTTGTATTCCAACCACTAATATCTGTACCTGCTACTACACTTGACTGCGTTCCTGTTCCTCCTGTACTTCCGCTAGTTGTACCTCCTCTTGAAGCAGATGCAACCATTGCTCCTCCTGTTGCTCCTTCCGGTGCTGATTCTGGTAATGCTGTTCCTCCAAATATATCTTGATTTAAAGCTTCTCTTCCTGCTTTTTTAGCGGCTTGATCTTTCATTTGTTTATTTTCTTGTGTTCTAATTTTTGGATTTCCACTTTTATTTTGTCCTCCTCTTCTTCCCATTTTTCCAACTCTTCCAACTGTGTCTAACATTTTGGAAGTTAACATACCACCTGCAAATCCACCTAATGAAGAGTCAGTATTTCCATTTCTAAAGTTAAACATAGTTTTTAATAGTTTTTCTGCTGGTAGAATGAATGCTAATGCTGCTATTGCATAAATAATGTTATTAGCTGCTAATTGTATAGCAGAACCTACTAGCACGGTATATAATAATAAGTGTAGTGGTTGTAATAAAGCATTGAACATATATTCTCTAAGCCACATATTAAAGGCTTGTGCCTTTCCATCTGTTGCTTTATCTAGTGGATAAGTTAAAGCTACCATTGGAGCAATTAGTGTTAGGAATGTCATATTTAATAACCTTTTTAAATATGTAAAAGTGAACATAGCTGTATAAATAGTTAAGGCTATATATATTGTCATATATGATAATTTCTTTGTAGCATCACTATATTGTTGTTGGAATCTTGCTGCTCCTACAAGAGTTGTTGGAAATTCTACTTCTGTTGTTAATTTTACATCTATTTCATCTTCACTTGTTACACTCGATGGTGGAGCTTCTGTTAAATCTCCATCAGTTGTTACTACTCTTATAATTACCTCATGACCATTTTCTGTTGACGTGTTAATCATATCAGTAACACCCTCTGTTATAGCTAAAGTAAATGCCATAATATAATGTAGGAAAAATACTAAACACAATGCTACTAGCCAGTCTGCTAAACTTTGTTTATATTTTGCCTTTTCTGGATTACTTGAGCTAATAATCATTCTAATTGCTAAATAAACTAATACAGAAAGAAGCCCTACAATAGCTAAATTTCTTAAAGCACTATACCAGCTAGATACTATATCTCTTAAACTTTCTATAGAAGATTTTCCTTCGTCTGCTCCTAGTAAACTGTCATCTGTTTCTGATTTAAAAAAGTTAACATCTAAAGCTGCTACTTGTCCGGAGAAAATTTGTGATGGCGTATACTCAATATTTGGTAATACATAATCATCTCCCTCAAATAAATCTGCTTTATCAAATATGATGGTAGCTAATTGATCGTCATCTCCATCCACAGGGTGTTCTGATAGCCATTTTTCTTTTGCATCATCTCCAGAAATAACAACATTAGGATTTCCTCCTATCATAGCCCATTGCATTAAATAATTCATACCATCAAATAAGGTGGTAAATAAGAACGATATTGGTCTTATTACCCAGTCTATAATGTTTTCATCTGCTGCTTTACTATAATTAGGAACAATAAAATTGAACAATAATACTATTACTAAGCCTATCATAATCTTTTGTACATTTTTTTTCTTTGTCAAGATTTTCAACTCATTCCCCCCTTATTGTTCTTCTCTTCCTTTTCTCATTTTTACTAATTTGTTTAAGTTTGTCTCCATAAATTCAAATTCTTTTGCAGTTGGTTGAATTTGTAATATTGCTGTATCTCCCCCTACTTTTAGCAAACCTTCTCCTTTAAAACAAGTTACTAAAAAGTTAGCTTCTCCTTCGCTTAATTTAAATACTTCTTTTAAATAGGCAATTTCTGATTTATCTTG
>CALWZX010000054.1 GCA_944386125.1 uncultured Clostridia bacterium
CTGGAAAAACAACATTGAATTTTTTTATCAATTTAATTTTGTATTTTTTTATCAATTTTATATTGACTTTTACATTAGAAAATAAAATAACTTTAAAATAAATGTATAAAAGAGACAAGATTTTAATAAAAATGGACAGAGAAATATTGCGGAATAAAAGAATTCTATAAAATAAATCAGAAATGTAAAAATGGACAAGTATATTTTACATAAAAGAATCAAGTTGTTGAGAAATAGAAGTACATAAGAAAGAAATGCTATAGATATATATATAGGATGATATAAAATAGAATATAAAACAAAAATTGTCAAAGAAGCAAAATAAATATGAAAATGTGACAGAAATAAAAAAATTTAAGAGTTAGGAATTATTATTTTGTTGATGGAAAAAATTAAGAAGATAAGTAAGTAATATGCAAATACAAATTATAAAAAATACAAATAAAGAAATTGTAATATGAAAATAGATAAGAATTATTAATAAGAATTATTATGAAAAAAGTAAATTATATTAAATAAATAATTTTTAATAAAAAATAAATATTTTAATTCTAATATCATGAATAATAAAATGATATTAGTGATTAAAAAAGAAAATAAATAAATTGTAAAATTTTAAAATTGAAAATATTTCTAAAAAAGTTATAATAGAAATTAATTAAGAGGAATAATTTTAATAAAATAAATAAAAAGAAAAATATTTTATGGAAAAATAAAAAAATAATATTAATATTAAATAATTAAAAGGATTAAATAAAATATAAAAGAACTAAATAATATAAAGGAGGAAAAATAAAGAGTGTAAAAGAAAGTTTCAGAAAAAAGTGCAACCATATGTTAAAAATAAATTAAACCATAGATATGCAAAAAGACAAAACAAAATATAATGTAAAAGAAAATCATCTACCATAAAGAATGGTAGGTAATAGGACATAAAAGAAGTTAAGGAGATAAGAATGTAGTATAAATTAAAGAAGAATACAAAGAAGAAGGAAAATTTTACTAAAAATATACAGAAAAGTATTGCGGAGTAAAAGGATTTTATAAGATGAGTAAAAAAAATTAAAATAAGGGAGTTTGATTTACATAAAGCTAATATAAAGATAGAGAAAGGAACGTAGATAAGAAAGAAGTGTATAGGTTCTTACATATAAAGTAGTGAAAAATATAAAGGAAAGTAAAAATTGTCAAATTAACAAAAAATAGATTTACTATATTACAGAATAAATAAGAATTAAAACTCTGGAATAATAATTTGATAGATTGATAAAGAAAAAGTAAAGAATACGATCTATTAAAAGTGAAAGTACAAATAAAATAATTATAAAATAAAATAAATTAAACTAATTTTTTATAGAAATAGAAAATAAATACAAATAAAAAGAAAAAAATTTTTAAGTAACTAGATTAAAAATATCTAGTAAAAATTAATAATATTAAATAGTAAAAAATTAGATAAAAAATAAATAAATTATATTATGTAATTAAATAAAATTATAATTAAGATTATTATTTTATAAAAAATTTTAAGAATAATTAATTAAATAAATAGAAAATAAAGAATATTTTTTATAAAAAAAATTATATAATCAAAATACAAGAAATAAAAAAATAGATAATAAAATAAAAAATTATAAAAAAATAATTAATAACAAAATAAATAAAATAATTATTGAAGGAATATCAAAAAATAAGTCTAAGGAATAGATTATAAAAAACAATCAATAATGTAGTAGAAAAGCAGATAAATATGAGTAAATTTTCTATGCATAACCGAAATAAATATATAAACAAAAAGACAATGATAAAATAAAAGATAATGTATAAATCTATAGATTACAATATAAAATATTTTTAGATGATCTAGCTTATAGAAAAGAATGAAATTTTTAGTAGCATAAAAAGAAAGAAAAATAAAAAAAACATACCTAAAAAGATAACGGAATAAAAGGATTTCGAAAAATTAATGAAAGAAGTAAAAATGTAAAAATTAAGGTTACATAAATTTGCGGACGAAGATATTGATAAGAAGAAAGAGATATGAAAAGATTTAGTTAAAGAAAGATATAACAATAAAAAAGATAAATATTGTCAAATTAGCAATATATTAACAAAAGTAAAATGAAACTACTAAGTACTATTATAAAGGAAAAGTTATTAAAGAAATAAATATATAAATAATTAAAATATATTTATTTAATAATAAAAAAATATTAAATAAAATTATTTAAATAATTTATAAATATTAAAACATTTAATTGCTTTATTAAAAGAGCATAAAAATTTTTCTACTTCAAATAGAGAATGAATAGCAGATATATTTTTTATTTTATTTTCAGGAAAATAATTCTTACCATTTTTTTTGTCAAATAAATT
Source organism: uncultured Clostridia bacterium (assembly GCA_944386125.1). Classification (GTDB taxonomy): domain Bacteria; phylum Bacillota; class Clostridia; order TANB77; family CAG-508; genus UMGS1663. The sequence continues at coordinate 2,377 of CALWZX010000054.1, forward strand.
CATATAATATTTATTCCTCCAAAATATGTTTTATATATTATATGTAAAAAATAAAATTATGATAAATATTTTAATAAAATAGTAAAAAAACTATTAAATAATAAAAGGATATGTGATAGAATATCACTGAGGTGAAAGAAATGATTGATATGAAAAACGCTAAAAAGGAATTTCAAAATTATGTCTCTAACTATAATCCAGATGATCCACACGTAAAAATAAAAATAGCGCATATAGGAAGAGTAACAGATATTGCAAGAAAAACAGCAGAATATTTAAATCTATCTAAAGATGATGTAAATTTAGCTGAATTAATAGGTTTATTGCACGATATAGGTAGATTTGAACAAGTAAGAAGATACCATACTTTTTTAGATAAAAAAAGTGTGAATCATGGTAAATTAGGAGTACAGATATTATTTGAAGATGGCTTAATTCGTAAATTTGTAAAAGATAATCAGTATGATGAAATTATTAAAAAAGCTATTTTAAATCATAATTGTTTAAAAATAGAAGATGGTTTAAGTGAAAGAGAATTGCTACATGCAAAATTAATTAGAGATAGTGATAAAACAGATATTTTTTATTCACTAATAACAGACGATATCCAAGCTATATATGGAAAACCAGATATATCAGATGAACAAATATCAGACGAAATATATAGAGAATTTATAGAAGAAAAAAGAATTAATTATAATAATATGCAGACTGGAGCAGATATTTTAGTATCACATTTTGCATATATATTTGATTTTAATTATATTTATGGTTTAGAAATTTTTGAAAAGAATCAATATGTAGAAAAATTATATAAGAGATTTCATTTTAATAATCCAGAAACTAACAAAAGATATAACGAAATATTTAGACAAAGCAAAGAATATATGTTAAAAAAATTATAAGAAAAAGAATAAAAAGAGGAAAAAAGTATGGGAAAATTATTTGTAATAGAGGGTAATGATGGAAGTGGAAAACATACACAATTAGAAAAATTAAAGGAACATTTAAGAAAGGATAATATAAGTTTTAAAGATATTAGTTTTCCTAATTATGATAGTTCATCTTCAAGTTTAGTAAAAATGTATTTAGGAGGAGAATTCGGAACTAATCCAAATGATATAAATGCTTATATAGCCTCTACCTTTTATGCAGCAGATCGATATGCTACTTATAAAAAAGATTTAGAAGATTATTATAATCATGATGGTATAATTATAGCTGATAGATATACTACTGCTAATATGATTCATCAAGCAGGAAAAATTAAAAATAAAGAAGAAAGAAAAAAATTTTTAGATTGGTTATATGATTTTGAATTCAATTTATATAAAATACCAAAACCAAATGAAGTTTTCTTTTTAAATATGCCTCCTGAAAAGAGTTTAAAATTAATGGAAAATAGAAAAAATAAAATTACAAATGAAGAAAAGAAGGATATACATGAGAGAAATGAAAATCATTTAGAAGAAACCTATGAAGCAGCAAAAGAAGTTGCAAAGGAATATAATTGGTATGTAATAAATTGTGTAAAAGATAATATGATAAGAACAGTTGAAGATATTCATCAAGAGATATATAAAGAAATTCTAAAGCATATAAAATAATTTACATAAGATTGACAAAAATTACAAAATATGGTAATATAGAATTTGTAACTATAAAGTTTTAGTAGAACGAATAGGAGGAAATATGAAACTACGGTTAGGAGACGTATTAAAGAGGAGAGATGAAGAGATTCTAAAAGAATATTTAAAGGGTTCTGGCTTTTCAGATGAAAATATAAATGCTTATCTGAAGTTTAAAAAACGAACAGAGGAATCTATTGTTTGGATAGAACAAGTGGGCGAAAAAGCAATTTTATTAGCATTAGAAGAAATTCCAGAGCTTGCAGGGGAACTAAACAAAATAGCGTTTATTAAACAAATATTCTATAAAGAACAATATCTTGGTGACGGCCGGGAGTTCGTATTAAAAAATTTTAAAGACGGTAAAGTTCTTATAATAAGGAACAAAAGCTTTTAAAAAAGGGACCATGAGGTCCCACTTTTTATTTTTGGATATTTTCTTTTATTTTTTCAATATTTTCTTTTTCTACAGAGTGTATAGATTTTTGTTTATTTTTTAGATTATCTTTAGCAACAGTCATTAGTAATTTTATTCTATTTGTTTGGTTTGCTTCACTAGCTCCAGGATCATAGTCAATAGGTGAAATATTAGCTTCTGGATATTTACTTCTAATTGTTTTGATAACTCCCTTGCCAACAACATGATTTGGTAAGCAAGCAAAAGGTTGAACGCAAACAATATTAGGAATACCATGTTCTATATATTCTACCATTTCTGCAGTTAAGAACCATCCTTCACCAGTTTGATTACCAATAGATAAAATATCTTGAACCTTATCTTCTAATTCCCATATGTCACAAGGCTGTAAGTATCCTTTTTTAGACTTACTAAGAGCGATTCTTAAATCCTTTTCTAAAATGTCAATTAGTTTAATTGCTGTTTTGAATATCTTTGCTTTCATACCATCAATTTTTATTAATTGATTAAAAGTAATTTTATGGGTAGCAATAAATTTAACAAATCCCATAAAGTCAGGAAGAATAACTTCTGCACCTTCTTCTTCTAATTTATTAGCAACAAAATTATTTCCAAAAGGATGGTATTTAATAAGTACTTCTCCAACAATTCCAACTTTAGGTTTTTCAATAGAAGTATCTAATTCAATTTTTTCAAAATCGTCTACAATATCATAAATACTTTCTTTAAATTCTTTCATTGTAGAGTGACAAGCTAATTTTTTTACTTTATCCATCCAAGTATTAAATAATTTTTGTGTTTCACCCTTGTGAATTTCATAAGCCCTATTTTTAGTAAGCATTTTCTGTAATAAATCTGCATAAATAACAGCTTTTAATAATCTTTCAACTAAAGGTAAAGTAATTTTAAATCCAGGCATTTTTTCCATACCAACAACATTAAAAGATATAACAGGAACATTAGCAAATCCAGCATCTTTTAGAGCCTTTCTGATGAAACCAATATAGTTGGTTGCTCTACAACCACCACCTGTCTGAGACATGATGAGAGCAGTTTTATTTAAATCATATTTTCCAGACTGTAAAGCTTCAATCATTTGACCTGTTGTTAAAATAGAAGGATAACAAGCATCATTATTAACATATTTTAATCCAGTTTCTACAGTATGATCTGTACACTCATGTAATAATTCTATATTATATCCAGAATCTTTTACGGCAGCTTCTATAATTTCGAAATGGATAGGTGCCATTTGTGGCATTAAAATAGTATAACCTTCTTTTTTCATGTCTTTTGTAAATATCACTTTATTGCACTCATAATTTCCCTTTTCTAAGTTTTCATCTTCCTTTAGACTTGCACGTTTTTTCATACTTGCAAGTAAAGAACGAATACGAATTCTAACAGCTCCTAAATTATTAATTTCATCAATTTTAATTAAAGTATACATCTTATTGTAACTGGATAAAATTTCTTCTACTTGATCTGTTGTAACAGCATCTACACCGCATCCAAAAGAATTTAATTGAACTAGTTCTAAATTATCATGTTTGCCAACAAAGTCTGCTGCTGCATAAAGCCTTGCATGATAAACCCATTGGTCAACAACACGTAAAGGACGTTTAGCTTCTGTTTTATCGGAGATACTATCTTCTGTTAAAACACATAAGCCTAAGCTTGTAATTAAAGTATCAATTCCATGATTAATTTCTGGATCTGTATGATATGGTCTACCAGCTAAAACGATACCATGCAAATTATTTTTTTGCATATATTCTAATGTTTCAGAGCCTTTATTTCTAATATCTGTTTTAAAATGTTGATACTCTTCTTCAGCTTTTTTTGCTGCTGCTAGTAATTCTTTTTTGGTAAAATTATATTGTTTAAATTCAGGTAAATCCATAATAGTTTCTGCAAGTTTTTTAGCTTCAAAAGGTAAAAATGGATTTAAGAATTGAATATGGTTATTTTTTAATTCTTCCACGTTATTTTTTAAAACTTCAGAGTAAGAAATAACGATAGGACAATTATAGTGATTATCAGCTTTTTCATATTCCTTTCTTGAATAAGGAACACAAGGATAAAAGATAGTATGAATTCCTTGCTCTATTAAACTAATAATATGTCCATGAGAAAGTTTTGCTGGGTAGCAAACTGATTCTGAAGGCATAGATTCCATACCTTTTTCATATGTTTTACGAGTACTTTTTTCTGAAAGAATTACTCTAAATCCTAGTTCTGTTAAGAAAGTAAACCAAAAAGGATAATCTTCATACATATTAAGAACTCTAGGAATCCCAATAGTTCCACGGGATGCTTCTTCTTCAGATAAAGGTTTATAGCTAAATAATCTTTCATATTTATATTTCATAATATTTGGTAATGAAGATGTTTCAGAAACAATTCCAGCACCTCTCTCACATCGGTTTCCAGAGATATGTCTGCTTCCATTACTAAATTTATTAATAGTAAGTAAACAATTATTTTCACATTTTCCACAACGAACATGGGAAGTTTCTATCTTTAAATTATCTAATTCATCTAATCCTAATAGAGTAGAACGATAAGTCATATCAAAGTTTGCTTCATACTGTTCTTCTGCTAATAAAGCTACTCCATAAGCTCCCATTAAACCAGCAATATCAGGTCTTACAACATGTTTTCCCACAATTAATTCAAAAGCTCTTAGTACCGCATCATTATAAAAAGTACCGCCTTGTACAACAATATGTTCACCTAAAGTATTAACATCTCTAACTTTCATTACTTTTTGTATAGCATTTTTTATTACAGAATAGGAAAGACCTGCGGAAATATCACCTACACTATATCCTTCCTTTTGAGCTTGTTTAATTTTAGAGTTCATAAATACGGTGCATCTAGAACCTAAATCTACAGGAGTTCTAGACTCTAATGCAGAATTAACAAACTCTTCTATAGATAAGTTTAAACTTTTAGCAAAGGTTTCAATAAAAGAACCACAGCCAGAAGAACAAGCTTCATTAAGCATAATATTATCAATAGCACCGTTCTTCATGCGGATATATTTCATATCTTGTCCACCAATATCTACAATACTAGTAACTTCTGGTAAAAATTTTTTAGCGGCTGTATAGTGTGCGATTGTCTCAATTTCATTTAAATCAACATTTAAAGCAGTTTGAATTAATTTCTCGCCATAACCAGTAACTCCACTATAACGAAGAATAACATCTTTAGGAAGTTCAGCATATAGTTTTTTTAGCATTTTAATAACACTTTGTAGAGGGTTTCCTTCATTACTTCCATATAAAGAATAAAGAAGTCTACCATCTCTATCGATTAATACAAGTTTTGTTGTTGTAGAACCTGCATCAATTCCTACAAAGGCATCTCCTTTATAAGTTGCTAAATCGGCTCTTTCTACTTTATCTTTATCATGTCTTGTTTTAAATTCTTCATAATCTGCATCAATAGAAAACAATGGTGAAAGAGGATTAGAAGTATCATCGTGAGAATTGCGTAGCACAGATATTTTACTTTGTAATTTTTGTGCAGAAATAGGATGTGTAGACTCTATAGAGTCTAAAGCAGCTCCTTTTGCTACTAATAGATGTGCTTCTTCTGGAACAACTATGTGTTCTGGAGTTAAATGTAAAGTCTCTATAAATCTTTTTCTTAATTCTGATAAGTAATTTAAAGGTCCACCAAGAAATGCTACTGTACCACGAATTGGTCTACCACAAGCAAGTCCACTGATAGTCTGATTTACTACTGCTTGAAATATAGAGGCTGCAATATCTTCTTTTGCAGCTCCCTCATTAAGTAATGGTTGAATATCTGTTTTAGCAAATACTCCACAACGAGAGGCAATTGGATAAATCATTTTATGTTTTTTAGCTAGTTCATTTAATCCAGTTGTATCTGTATGTAACAAAGAGGCCATTTGATCAATAAAAGCACCAGTTCCACCTGCACAAGTTCCATTCATACGCTGTTCAATGGATTGATCAAAATAAATAATTTTAGCATCTTCTCCACCAAGCTCTATGACAACATCTGTCTGAGGAATGTATTTTTCTACTGCTCTTTTACATGAAACTACTTCTTGAATAAATGGTAAATCTAAAAATTTAGCAGCAGACATTGCTCCTGAACCTGTAAGAGCAATAGTATATTCACAATCTTTATATTTTTCTATTATACTTTCTAGAACATTACATACCGTATTTTTGGTATCTGAAAAGTGTCTTTGATAATCTGTATATATTTCGTTTAGATTTTCATCTATAACTGCAATTTTAACAGTTGTAGAACCAACATCTAAACCAATATGTAATAATTGATTCATTATAATCTCCTTTCAAAAGAATATACATACATATATATTCACCTTAATTTTATACGGAAATACTAAATTTGTCAATTTATTGTATGAAAAAAGTATTAAGAAAAAAATGGAAAAAGGTTCTAAAAAATACTTGTCTACATAGATTAAAATAAATAAAAAAAGGAGGAGTTTTATGAATAAAAAGAAAAAATGGTTAATGATAATTTTAGGGATTATTTTAATTATAGGAGTTATAGTAGGAATATGGCTATGGAAAAATGTAGAAATAGAGACAAGTCAAATTACAGAATACACTCCAGAAGAAGAAATATCAGAAGAACAAATGAGGCAAACGATGGTATCTTTATACTTCAAAAGTGGGGAAAATTTAGTTCCTGAAGCAAGATTAATTGATGTAAAAAGTTTACTTAATAATCCCTATGAAGAAATATTAAAAATGCTCATAGAAGGACCTAAAAATGAGAAACTTTCTAAAACTATTCCAGAAGGGACAAAAATCAATAGTATTGTAAAAGAAGGAGAAAACTTAATTATAGACTTTTCAAAGGAATTTTTACAAAATGTAGAAGGAGAAAAAGAGGAAAAACTAATTATTCAATCTATTGTAAATACATTAACAGAATTAACAGAGATTAATGGAATAAAAATAGTAATAGACGGGCAGGAAAATCAAGGATTTCCTGACGGAAAGGTCACTTTTAAAGAAATTTTTACAAGACAAACGCAATAAAATACTTTAAAAAATGTAAAAAATACGGTATAATAGGAAAAAATAAAAAAGGAATTAGAATAATGCTACAAGAAAATGAAAGAATAGATGATTTAGAATTTGAAAATTTAAAAATTATTCAAAATAAAAATTGGTTTTGCTTTGGAATAGATAGTGTGTTATTATCCGATTTTGCAAAGACAATAAAAAAAAATGCGACAGTATTAGATTTAGGGACTGGAACGGGAATTATTAGTATCTTATTATCTAAAAAAATAGCTTGCAAAAAAATATATGGAATAGAAGTGCAAAAAGATGTGGCAGATATGGCAAATAGAAGTGTAGAATTAAATCAATTACAAGAAAAAATAGAAATATTGCCAATGAATGTCCATAATTTATTAGAAAAATTTTCTAAAAATAGTATAGATGCTATTGTAACTAATCCACCGTACAAAAAACAACATACGGGAGAAAAAAATGAAAATTTGGTGAAATATATTGCAAGGCATGAAACTGAAGTAGATTTAGAAGAATGGATAAGTATTAGTTCTAGTGTATTAAAAAGTACAGGAGAATTATATATGGTACATAGGCCAGAAAGGTTAGTGGATATCCTTACACTTTTAAGAAAATACAGATTAGAACCAAAAATACTTAGATTTGTATATGCAAATATAGAAAAAGAACCAAAATTAGTTTTAATCAAAGGAGTAAAAAATGCAAAGCCTTTTATGAAAGTAGAAAAACCATTATTTGTGTATAATAATTCAGGAAATTATACAGATGAAATTTTGAAAATATATAATAAAAAATAGGAGTAATTATGAACGGAAAATTATATTTAGTAGCAACACCAATTGGTAATTTACAAGATATTACATTAAGAGCAATAGAAACATTAAAAATAGTAGATTTAATTGCAGCAGAAGATACGAGGCAAACATTAAAATTATTAAATCATTTGCAAATTAGTAAACCATTAATCAGCTATCATAGACATAATGAAGAGACAAAAGCAGATTTACTAATAAAAAATTTAAAAGAAGGAAAAAATATCGCTTTAGTTTCTGATGCAGGGACGCCTGTCATTTCAGATCCAGGGGAAGAGGTAGTAAAAATAGCCCTGAAAGAAAATATAGAAGTTATACCAATTCCAGGAGCTTGTGCTTTAATTACAGCATTAATAGCATCAGGATTAGATACTAAAGAATTTACTTTCTATGGCTTTTTGTCTATTCATAAAAAAATAAGAAAACAAAAATTAGAACAAATAAAAAAAGAAACAAAAACTGTTATTTTGTATGAAGCACCTCATAAAATAATTAGCACATTACAAGATATTTATAAAATGTTAGGGGATAGAAATATTGTTATTGCAAGAGAGTTAACTAAAATTCATGAAGAATTTATTAGAGGACATATATCAGAAATTTTGCAAAATTATACTGAGCCAAAAGGAGAACATATTATTTTAATAGAGGGAGTAGAATTAAAAGAAGAAAAAATAGAATTTTCAACACTAGAAGAACATTATAATTTTTACGAAACACAAGGATTAACTAAAAATGAGATTATAAAAAAGATAGCAAAGGATAAAAACGTATCCAAAAATGAAATTTATCAATATTTTATAAAAAATAAATAATAGACAAGAATTGAAAAATTCTTGTTTTTTTGGATAAAAAATAAAAGGTAATCATTTTCATGAAACCTTTTAGAGTATTAAAAAATTATTTATTTTCTATATCAGAAATT
>CALWZX010000055.1 GCA_944386125.1 uncultured Clostridia bacterium
CATATATGGTAAAAATTAATGGTAGAGAAATTACTTTCTTAGATACACCAGGACATGAAGCATTTACAAGTATGCGTGCAAGAGGAGCTCAAATTACAGATATTGCAATTTTAGTAGTAGCAGCAAATGATGGCGTTATGCCACAAACTGTAGAGGCAATTAATCATGCAAAAGCGGCCAATATTCCCATTATTGTAGCAATCAATAAAATAGATTTACCAGAGTCTAATATTGATAGAGTAAAACAAGAGCTTATGAAATATGAGCTTGTTCCAGAAGAATGGGGAGGAGATACAATATATGTACCAATCTCTGCTAAAAATCATACCAATATAGATGAATTATTAGAAATGGTACTACTTGAAGCAGATGTATTGGAATTAAAAGCAAATCCACATAAGCAAGCAAAAGGTGTTGTGATTGAAGCAAAACTAGACAAATCTAAAGGACCAATAGCATCTATTTTAGTACAAAGAGGAACTCTAGATGTAGGTGATACTATTGTAGTAGGTTCTTCAATTGGTAGAATAAGAGCTATGAAAAATGATAAAGGCGTTAAAGTAAAAAAAGCAACACCATCTACTCCAGTTGAAATTATGGGTCTTGCAGAAGTACCTGAAGCAGGTGACATTTTCTATGAAGTCAAAGATGAAAAGGTTGCTAAACATTTAATAGAAAGAAGAAAACGTCAAGCTCGTGAAAAATCAATCAATAATATGACAAGAGTAACTTTAGACAATCTATTTAGTCAAATGGAAAAAGGAAAATTAAAACAATTAAACATTATTGTAAAAGCAGATGTTCAAGGTTCAGCAGAAGCACTAAAACAATCTTTAGAAAAATTAACAGATAGTGAGGTAGCAGTTAAAGTAATTCATGCTGCAGCAGGAGCTGTTAATGAATCTGATGTAAACCTAGCAAAAGTAGCCAATGCTATAATTATTGCCTTTAACGTAAGACCAGTAGCAACAGCAAAAGAAGTAGCAGAAAAAGATGAAGTACAAATTAAACAATATTCTGTTATTTATCAAGCCATAGATGATGTAAAAGCAGCTATGAAAGGTATGTTAGATCCAATCTATGAAGAAAAAGTAATAGGAAATGTGGAAGTACGTCAAACCTTTAAGGTATCGAATGTAGGAACAATTGCAGGTGCTTACGTATTAGATGGTAAAATTGAAAGAAATGCAGGAGTAAGAGTTATTAGAGAAGGTGTTGTTATTCACGAAGGAAAACTAGTATCTTTAAAACGTTTCAAAGATGATGTAAAAGAAGTAACCAAAGGCTTTGAATGTGGAATGCAAATTGAAAATTATAATGATATCAAAGAAGGAGATATCATAGAAGTATACATTATGGAAGAAATAAAAAGATAAAGGAGGCTTTCATTAAAATGCCAAATAAGAATAACAATCGATTAGAAAGAGTTAATGAAGAAATTAAGAAAGAATTAAGTAATATTATCTCTTTTGAATTAAAAAATCCAGAAGCAACAGGAATGATTAGTGTTACTAAAGTAAAAGTAACACCAGATTTAAAATATGCTAAAGTATATGTAAGCATTTTAAATGCAAAAAATGTACAAAAAACAATGGAGGCATTAAAACAATCAGCAGGTTTTATGAGAAGTCAAATTGCTAAAAGAATTAATTTAAGAATTACACCAGAACTAGTATTTGAAATAGATGATTCTTTAGCATATGGAGCCAAAATAGAATCTATATTAAAAGAACTAAAAAAAGAAGAAAAATAATTTCATAAGAGTTCTATTATATGTAGAACTCTTATAGAAAAGAAAGAGGATGAAAAATGACTTTAGATAATATATTAGAGGAAGTAAAAAAAGCGAGTACCATAGTAGTACTAACACATGAAAATCCAGATGGAGATGCCATTGGAAGTAGTTTAGCGACATATATGGTGCTAAAAAAATTAGGAAAAGATGTAGATGTTATTATTCCAGAATATCCTAAAGTTTTTCGTTTTTTACCATGTACTGAAGAAATAAAGCAAGAAGGAAAAATAGAAAATTATGATTTAGCAATTTCGGTAGATTGTGCAACTACAAATTTACTAAATGGATTTTTAGGTTATTTTGAAAATGCTAAAGTGAAAGTTAGTATAGATCATCATAGTACCAATACTATGTATGCAGATTATAATTACATCAATCCAGATTCTCCAGCATGTGCACAAGTATTATTAAGCATTTTAGAATACTTTGATGTAGAAATAGATAAACAAATTGGAACATGTTTATTAACAGGAATTATTACAGATACAGGAGGTTTCCAATACCAAAGTACAACATCTGAAACATTTGAATTTGCAGCAGAGCTTTTAAAGAGGGGAGTTAATGTATCAGATATTTATAAAAAAGTCATGAATACCAAAACTAGAGAGAGTTTTGAATTAAGAAAATTAGCTATGAATCGATTAGAATTTCATGCAGATAATAGAATTGTATTTACCTATATTACAAAGCAAGATATGGAACAGATAGGTGCAGAAAATGGAGACTGCGAAGGTATTGTAGAAGAAGGTAGGGCAATAGAAGGAGTAGAAGTATCTATATTCTTAAAAGAAGCCAAAACAGGAGGGTTTAAATGTTCTTTACGATCAAACGATTATGTAAATGTATCAGATGTTTGTATGATGTTTGGTGGAGGAGGACATTTTCACGCAGCTGGTTGCAAAATGAATTTGCCTTTTGAGCAAGTAAAAGAAAGAATTATTCAACAAGCCAAAATGTACATAAAATAAGGAGGTTAAGGAGGAAAAAAGTCCTCCTTTTATTCATATGAATGGAATTATAGTAATTAATAAAGAAAAAGGAGTTACTTCTCACGATGTAGTTATTAAATTAAGAAAACTATTACAAGAAAAGAAAATTGGACATACAGGAACATTAGATCCGAATGCTACAGGAGTACTACCATTACTTATTGGAGAAGGAACAAAATTATCACAATATTTAATAGAACATGATAAAGAATATATAGTTACTTTAGAATTAGGTGTGCAGACTAGTACAGGGGATAGTGAAGGAACAATCATAAAACAAGAAGAAAACCTCAAAATGCCCAATAAAGAGAAAATACAAAGTGTTTTACAAAGTTTTATGGGAAAACAAATACAAACTCCTCCTATCTATTCGGCAATTAAAGTAAAGGGAAAAAAATTATATGAATATGCACGAGAAGGAAAGAGCGTAGAAATTCCTAAGAGAGAAATTGAGATTTATCAAATAGACTTATTAGCAATAAAAGATCACATCATAAAATTTCATGTAGCATGTTCTAAAGGAACATATATAAGAAGTTTATGTGAAGAAATTGCAAATTGTCTAGGAACAATTGGGTATATGAAAGAACTAGAAAGAACGAGGCTAGGAAGATTTTTACTAGAAGATGCATGTACTATACAGGAATTAGGAATAAAAAATATAAAAGAACATATAATAACTATACAAGATTTTTTTAAAGAACAACCCAATATAATGTTACAATCTTATGAATTAAAACCATTTTATAATGGTGTAAAAATTGCAATTAATCATTGCAATGCTAATATTGTAAATGTGTATTATAAGAATACATGGCTTGGTATTGCAAAACAAATTAATGAAAAAGAGACAAATTATATAAAAAGAGAAATTATTGTAAAAGAATTAGAAACGCTCAAAACATAGTGTGGGAGAATATATAGAAGATTTTGCAAAAAAATGCCATAAAAATTATATTGAATTTACTTGCAAATATGAAGTAACTATGATAAGATAATCATATAGAAATAAGAAATTAAATTTTCCCTGCGTAGTGCGTGTAGACTGAAATTTTATTACCAACAAATTTCATAAGGGAGTCGGTTTTCTGTTGTGGCGTGTAAGCTTATCTAAGAATAAGAAACCCAGTAGCAATAGATATGACACCCACCTGTTTTATAACAGGTATAAAAATTTCTTCATCTTACGGCTAACTGTGGGGATATTTTGTTTTTAAAAAAGAAAAGCTCTAAAATATATTTTCATATTTTAGAGCTTATTTATTTATCTTCTTAATTTATTTTGAATACCATTTTTTAAACTCATTAAAAATCGATAATTAATAAGCAAACTATATAACATAGCTAAAATTAATGCAATAATTTGTAAAATAATGTTATTAGTATAATAACAAACAAAAATAATAATTAGCATAATACAAGGACCTAACTTTTTAGTTTCTTTTAATTTAATATACTTTTTTAAAGCTTTTTTACGATAAATGAGTACTACTAAATTAGCAATTAAACTAGATAAGGCAGCAGCATATAAACCAATCCATTGAATTAAACAAATATTAACAACAAGATTAATAATAGCTGCAACAATAGTAGTGCTTCCCATTATTTTAGTATTTTTATATGCACTAAAGATACCTCCATAAAAACTAGATAAGTTAGAAAAATAAGTAGACATTACTAAAATAGGAATATATAAATATCCTTCTTCATAACCTTGCCCTTGCACGAAAATAGGAAAAGCAAAAGGCATAATAGCAATTAAGCAAATAACAACGGCAAATAGAAATTTTTTCATATCATGATAAATACTGTTATAATAAGCTGTTTTATTTTCTTGTTTGACAATTTTGGCAGCAGATTCCTTCCATGCTGTATAAAAGAATCCATATAAAGTATTTAAAATATAAGGAAATCGGCTAGAGATAGAATAAATACCATTAGCGGAACTTCCCATAAATGCAGAAATAACAATTCTATCTGAAAGATTAATAATAGCCCAAGATAAAGTATTTGGTACTAAAGGGACAGAATAATGAATCATTTCGCGTAATAATTTAGGACTATAATTTTCTTTACTAACAAATTTATAAATACGGAGTCTTTTAAAAATATATAAAGCAGTTGCTGTATTAGCAATGGTATTAGCAAGTAAAAGACCTATTGTTCCTGCTTTTAATACTAAAATAAAAAATAAATTTAAAATAATAGTAGAAGCCCCTAAAATAAAATTAGATAAAGAATATAATTTTATTTCACCTAATCCTCTAGAAAGAGCATTACTTAAGCCTATCAATATATTGGATATTACAAAAATAATAAAAATAATACCATATTGGAAATCTGCTAAACAATTTAAAACAGAATCTGCTCCACCGTAAAATAGAAGGAGAGGCTTGTTTAATCATATATAAAATAGTTACTATAATAATAGCTAAAATGGAAAAAACAATAGTTCCTATAATAGTATACAGAATTGTTTGTGTAATAACTCTCTTTTTACTAATATCGTCCTTTGCATCAATTAAAAATCGGAACATAGATTCTTCCATAAGAAGAGTAATGATTGGTAGTAAAAATACAGATAAAGTTACAAAAAAGTCATAATTTCCATATTCTGCTGAAGATAGTTTTGAAGTATATAAAGGTAATAATAAAAAGGATAACACTTGAGTACTTAACTTACCTATTGCAATAATTACTGTGTTTTTCATAAGTTCGGCTTTTTGATTCACTAAAAAATCACTTCCATTTCTAAATCTATACTTATATACTTTATCATTTTATTTAAAATTACACAAGTATTATGTAGAAAAAAATAAGAAGAATAAAAATTAAGAAAGGTATTGACAAAGTAATATTAATTACTATAATATATAGTTGAATGTTTATTCAATTATTATAATTGAAAGGAGAAAAATATATGCAAGTAATTTTGAATATTACAGGAATGAGTTGTTCTGCCTGCTCAAGTCGTATAGAAAAAATGGTAAATAAATTAGAATGTGTAAAAAAAGCAGAAGTAAATTTACTTACGAATAGTATGGTAGTAGATATAGATGATAAGAAAAATTTAGATATAGTAATAAAAACTGTAGAAAAATTAGGATATGGAGCAAGTTTGCAAAAAAAAATAAAAAAAGAAGAAAAGCAAGAAAGCAAAGCAAAATTAATTACATCTTTTATTTTGTTGATAATGCTCATGTATGTTTCTATGGGAAGCATGCTTTCTTTGCCAATGCCAGAGGTAATCCAAAATAATCCACAAATTAATGCTATTTTACAACTAGCATTAACTATTCCTATTCTTATTCTACATCGTCATTATTTTATCAATGGTTTTAAAAATTTAATCCATTTATCTCCTAACATGGATTCTCTCATTGCCATAGGTGGAGGAGCAGCGTTTGTATATGGAATTTTTGCTATTTATAAAATCTTAACAGGGGATTTACATTATAGTCATCAACTATATTTTGAATCTTCTGCAATGATAGTTACTTTAATTTCTTTAGGAAAATATTTAGAAGCTAGAGCAAAACATAAAACAACCAATGCGATTAATCAATTAATCGATTTATCACCAGAAAAAGCCACTGTTCTTAGAGATGGAAAAGAAGAACAAATTTTAACAAAAGATGTAAAAGTTGGGGACATTGTAGTTATCAAACCAGGAGAAAAAATTCCAGTAGATGGGCTAGTAATAGAAGGAACTTCCTATGTTGATCAATCTGCAATTACTGGGGAAAGCATGGAAGTAAAAAAAGAGATTGGCGATGAAGTAATGACAGCATCTATTAATCAGAATGGAAGTATAAAAATAGAAGCAAAAAAAGTAGGAGAAGATACTACTTTAGCACAAATCATAAAATTAGTGGAAAATGCGAGTGCTAGTAAGGCCCCTATAGGAAAGTTAGCTGATAAAGTAAGCGGAATTTTTGTACCAATAGTCATTGCAATTGCACTTATAGCAACAATTATATGGCTTATTGTAGGAAAAGATTTTGAATTTGCATTATCTATAGGAATTGCTGTATTAGTTATATCTTGTCCTTGCGCATTAGGGTTAGCTACCCCTGTTTCTATTATGGTAGGAACTGGAAAAGGTGCAGAAAATGGAATTCTCATAAAATCAGCTGAAAGCTTAGAAAATGCTCACAAGATAGATACAATCATATTAGATAAAACAGGAACTATTACAGAAGGAAAAGCAAAAGTAAAAAATATCAAAAGTAAGAAAATGTCAGAAGAAGAATTATTACAAATTGTAGCAAGTATAGAAAAAACATCTGAACATGTTATAGCTAAAACAATTTTACAATATTATGAAGGAGAAATACTAAAAGTACAAAACTTTGAAGCAATTCCTGGAAAAGGAGTAAAAGCAGATATTCAAGGAACAACCTATTTTGTAGGAAATGAAAAACTAATGCAAGAAAATGAGGTTCATATAGAAAAAGAAGATATAGCACAAACTATTTTGTATGTTTCTACAAAACAAGAATTTTTAGGACATATCACTATAGAAGATAGTATAAAGAAGGATAGTAAGCAAGCAATAGAGGAATTAAAGAAAATGCACATTCATCCTATTATGCTAACAGGAGATAATAAGCAAGTAGCTGAAAGAATAGCAAAAGAAGTAGGAATTGAAACTGTAATAGCAGAGGTATTGCCACAAGATAAAGAACGAGTAGTAAGAGAAGAACAAGAAAAAGGTAGAAATGTAGCAATGGTAGGAGATGGAATTAACGATAGTCCAGCATTAGCAAGAGCAAATGTAGGTATTGCTATAGGTGCTGGTACAGATATAGCAATTGAAACAGCAGATATTGTGCTAATTAAAAATAGTATTTTAGATGTAGTAAAAGCAATACGATTAAGTAAACAAACTATAAAAAATATAAAAATGAGCTTGTTTTGGGCATTTATTTATAATATAATAGGGATACCAATTGCAGCAGGAATACTAGAACCAGCATTTGGATTTACTTTAAATCCAATGATTGCGGCAGCTTGTATGAGTTTAAGTTCTGTAAGCGTAGTATGTAATGCTTTGCGATTGAGAAAAATTCATTTATAGGAGGAAAAAATATGAAGAAAAAAGTATATATAGAAGGTATGGTATGTGACCATTGTAAGAAATCTGTAGAAGAAGCTTTAAAGAAATTATCAGAAATTACAGATGTAAAAGTAGATCTTAATAGAAAGATGGCAGAAATAGAACTTAGAACATCTATTGATGATAGAAAAATAAAAGAAGCTATTGATGATATTGGTTATGAAGTAAGGAAAATAGAAAATGACTAATCAGGAAATAGTAGAAAAACTAAAGCAATTATCAGATGAGGAATATAAAAAGTTTCATAGTAAATTATGTCCTAATACAGACAATATATTGGGAGTAAGAGTACCAATACTTAGGAATTTTGCAAAAGAAATTGTAAAAGATGATTGGAAGAGTTATTTAGATAATGCAGAAGATAATTATTATGAGGAAACTATGCTACAAGGAATGGTAATTGGACTTGCTAAAATGTCGTTACAGCAGTGGTATTATTATGTACAAAGGTGGATACCCAAAATAGATAATTGGGCTGTCTGTGATGTTTGTGTATCTGGTTTTAAAATTGTAAAGAAAAATCAAGAAGAAGTATGGAAATGGTTACAACAATATCAAAATGCAAATGAAGAATTTGTACTACGTTTCTATGTGATTATGTTATTAGATTTTTATATACAAAACGAATATATAGACGAAGTATTGGAAAAGATAAATCATATACAACATGAAGGTTACTATGTAAAAATGGCTGTAGCTTGGCTAATTTCTATAGCTTTTATTAAGTTCCCTGAAAAAACAAAGAAATTTTTAAATAATAATCTTTTAGACGACTTTACATATAATAAAGCATTACAAAAAATGTTAGAATCTTATAGGATAGATGAAGAAACGAAAAAATGGATAAGGAATATGAAAAGAAAGTAATACAGTAAAAGGAGGCAGAAATATGTATAATTCCTTTCTACCAAAAAAATTAAATATAAAAAAAGTTGCTTTATGTATTGGCATAGTATTGATTATTGTATTAGCTATTTTGGTAGGAAGAAAGTTAGGCATTGCTAATTTCTCTTATCAATTTACGCAAGCAATACAAAAACAAGCCAATCAATTAGAAGAAGAAAAACAAATTGCCAAAGAAGAAGAGCAAAAACGTATAGAAGAAGAAAAAAGAAAACAGATGTTAACACAAGAGCAAATAGCAAATGTAGAGGAAATTTATCATTCAGAACAAAAACGAGTATTCCTAACATTTGATGATGGACCATCACAATCTGTAACACCGTTTATTTTAGATTTATTAAAAAAGGAAAATATTAAAGCTACTTTTTTTGTGTTGGGGAGTCGTGTAGAGAAGGCACCAGAACTTGTAAAAAGAGAATATGAGGAAGGTCATTATATTGCAAATCATGGATATTCCCATGTATATAGTGCTATTTATGCTTCTCCACAGGCTGTTTTAGACGAATACACAAAAACAAATGAAATGATAAAAAATGCAATAGGAAATAGTGAATACAATTCTAAAGTATTTCGATTTCCAGGGGGATCATCAGGAGGATATTATGATACAATAAAAGTGCAAGCCAAAGAACTTTTAAAACAGAATGGAATAGCACATTTGGATTGGAATGCCCTTTCTCAAGATGCAGCAGGAGCAAAAACAAAAGAAGAATTAATTCAAAATACGATACAAACTATTGGTAGTAAAAATAGTGTAGTCATTTTAATGCATGATGCGGCAGACAAAATATTGACATATGAAGTATTACCAACAATTATTCAGTATTTAAGAGAAAATGGATATACTTTTATGAATTTATATGATATATTGTAATAGTAAATATCATGATAACATATATTAAAAAAGCGAGGAGTTAACATATGTATGATGTTGTTATTATAGGAAGTGGTCCTGCAGGAATTTCAGCTGGTTTATATACAAAAAGGGCAAATTTAAATACGTTAATTATAACGAAACAAACAGGAACAATTGACAAAATAGGGAGAATTGATAATTATTATGGTTTCCCTTTTGGAACAACGGGAAAAGAATTAAGCGAAAATGGTATGCAACAGGCAAAAAATCTAGGAGTAACATTTGCATATGATGAAGTTGTGCAAATAGAAGTATTACCGGATAGTCATTTTCAAATAGAAACAATTAATCAAATGTATATGGCAAAAACAGTTATTTTAGCCACAGGCTCTGCTAGAAAAAAGCCAGCCATTAAAGGAATAAAAGAATTAGAAGGAAGAGGAATAAGCTTTTGTGCTACATGTGATGCCTTCTTCTTTAGAGGAAAAGATGTAGCAGTATTAGGAAGTGGAGAATATGCTTTACATGAAGCAGAGGAATTAAAACCAATTGTAAAATCTGTTACCATATTAACAAATGGTGAGGATTTAATAGAAAAAAGAAGTCCTATATTACAAGATGTAGAAATTTTATCTGAACCAATTAGAGAATTTCGAGGAGAAAAGCAAGTAGAAGAAATAGAATTTAAAAATAATACAAAGAAAAAAATTGATGGTGTTTTTGTAGCAATGGGAACAGCAACAAGTTCTGATTTAGCAAAAAAAGTAGGTATTCAAACAAATGAAAAAGAACAAATTATAATAGATGAAACGATGCAAACCAATATTAAAAATCTTTTTGCTTGTGGAGACTGTACAGGAGGAATATTACAAATTGCAAAAGCAGTATATGAAGGTATGATAGCCGGTATGTCAGTTATACAAGTAATTAGAAATCAAAATAAGGAGGTATAAAGTATGAATGAAATTAATGTAACACAAGAAAATTTTGAGAAGGAGGTCCTACAATCCCAATTACCAGTATTGGTAGACTTTTGGGCACCATGGTGTGGACCATGTAAAGCAATGTTACCAATTGTAGAAGAGATTGCAAACGAAACAGCAGGAAAAGTAAAAGTATGCAAAGTAAATGTAGATGAAAATCAAGAACTAGCACAAAGATATGGTATCATGAGTATTCCTACTTTTCTAGTATTTAAAAATGGAAACTTAGTATCTAATACAGTAGGAATACAAAGCAAAAGTGATTTAATGAAACTTTTATAATGTAATTTTATAGCTTGGTATATAATAAAAAATATACCAAGCTACTTAAAACTTTATGAATTGAAATGGGTTTAATAATTATTCGGAAAATTCCATTTGAAATGCAACAAAAAAATTCAAAAAAAGTAAATGAACAGTAGACAGGAGTAAGCAAAAC
>CALWZX010000056.1 GCA_944386125.1 uncultured Clostridia bacterium
TTTCTGGAAAAACAACATTGAATTTTTTTATCAATTTAATTTTGTATTTTTTTATCAATTTTATATTGACTTTTACAAATAAAAAAATAGAAATGAAAATTGTAAATCTTCATCTCTATTTAATAATATCTACCATAAGTAGTTAGATATAAAATTATTTAAAATGGTACCGATGGTGGGACTCGAACCCACATGGTTTCCCGTACGATTTTGAGTCGTATGCGTCTGCCAGTTCCGCCACATCGGCATATGAAAATTTGGTAGATTATACCAAATTTTTTTACTTTTTGCAAGTGTTTGTTTACATATTATTCCTTATCTTTTTTATTTTTTTTACTTGCCTTCTTTTTAGTTGTTGGTTCTTTTATAAGAACTTCTTTTTGTTCTTCATATCCGGGTTTTCCTAATAATTGAAACATATTATTTTTATACTTTTCCACTCCTGGTTGATTAAATGGATTTACTCCTAATAGATTTCCTGACATAGCACAGGCAAGTTCAAAAAAGTAAATTAAATGTCCTATAGTTTCTGTATCTAATTTTTCTATTTTAAGTTCTATGTTAGGAACTCCTCCTTCTACATGTGCTTTCATTGTACCTTCCATAGCTTTTTCATTAACATATTCTACAGGCTTTCCTTCTATATAATTTAACCCATCTATATCATCTTCATCATTAGGTATTTTTAAGCTTTGATCTGTATCTTCTATATGTAGAATTGTTTCAAATAATTGTCTTCTTCCTTCTTGAATATATTGCCCTATAGAATGTAAATCTGTTGTGAATTCCGCTCCTGTTGGGAAAATTCCTTTTCCATCTTTTCCTTCACTTTCAGCAAATAATTGCTTCCACCATTCTATAAAATAATGCATTTTTGGTTCATAGGTTACTAAAATTTCTATTGCCTTTTTATCTTTATAAAGTAAATTTCTAAGTACTGCATATTTATAACAATCATTATATTTTAAATTTTGATCACTATATTTTTTTTCTGCAAATTTTGCTCCTTGCATTAATTTTTCTATATCTATCCCAGCTGTAGCTATTGGTAATAATCCTACTGCTGTTAATACAGAGTACCTTCCTCCTACATTGTCTGGTATAATAAAGGTTTCATATTCTTCTTCTGTTGCTAATTTTTTCAATGCCCCTTTGTCTTTTGAAGTTGTTACATATATTCTTTTTCTTGCTTCTTTTACGCCATATTTATTTTCTAAATATTCTCTAAATATTCTAAAAGCAATAGCCGGTTCTGTGGTTGTTCCTGATTTTGAAATGACATTAATTGAAAAATCACGATTTCCTATAAGGTTTAACATATCTATTATATAATTAGCACTCATATTATTTCCCACAAATAGAATTTGCGGAGTTTTTCTTTGTGTTTTATCTAATAGATTATAAAATGTATGTGTTAATGATTCTATAACAGCTCTTGCACCTAGATAAGAACCACCTATTCCAATAACTACTAGCACATCTGAATCTTCTTGAATTTTTTTTGCACAAGCTTGTATATGATTCATTTCTGTTTTATCATAATGACTTGGAAGATGGAGCCAACCTAAAAAAGCCTCTTCTTTATCTGCTTCATTATGCAATTTTTTATGTATATCTGCTACTACTTCTTCATTTTCCATTATATTTTTTAACTCTATGCCAGATAATTGAAAATCCAACTTTATATTTGCCATTTTGTTTTCCTCCTATGTTTTATTTTACTGAATTTATTTTATACCACTTGATTTTTCATGTCAACTATTAGATAATATAAAAAAAATTATTTTGGAGGTTTTTTATGAATTCGTTCACATTAAAAATTATTGCGCTTATTACCATGCTTTGTGATCATATATATTGTGCTGTTTTGTTAGAACCAAAATATTTCTTTTTAAATTGTATAGGAAGAATTGCCTTTCCTATTTTTGCTTTTGAACTTTCTCAAGGGTATATATACACACATAATAAAAGGAATTATATTTTACGTTTGTTATTATTTTCTATTGTTTCTCAAATTCCTTTTCAATTGTTTTTGAATTCTATTCCTTCAAGTTTTGCATTAAATGTTGGTTTTACTTTACTTTTAGGATTTTTAGCAATTTTTGCTTATGAAAAGATTGCGCATTCTACCATTTTAAGTAAAAAAGTAATTTATAATAAAATTATAGCTTTTTTAGTGGTTTTTGGCATTGCTTCTTTAGCAGGTGTTTTAAAGACAGATTATGGTATGTATGGTGTTTTACTTATATTTAGTTTTTATATTTTTAGAGAATCTAAAATTTATACTACTTGTAGTGTAGTACTCCTAACATTATTACATTTTTCACAATATATGCTATTACCTAACTTATTTTTCTCACAACTTATTTTGGCAATTTGTACTTGTTTATCTTTATGTTTTATTTTCTTATACAATCACAAACAAGGACCAAAAGCGAAATACTTATTTTACATTTTTTATCCACTTCATTTGTTATTACTTGCTTTTATATAGAGAAAACAGAGCCTTTTAGGCTCTGTTTCTTTATTTAGAATGCCATATTAATTGCCTTAGCCACCACTTTTGACATATTCATAATTAATTGATCAATTTCTTTTGGCGTTACAATAAAATTATAATCTTTTGGTATTAAAGCTTCTTTGATTTCTTCATAATTATCTTTTTCTTTCATTTGATTTAATGCATCATTAGATTTTGCTTCTTGTTGGTATTTTTCAATAAGCAAATCTAATGCCTCATTTACTACTACTGCAGTTTCTACAACTGTAGGAATTCCTATTGCAATAACTGGTATTCCTAACGTTTTTTGCGAGATTTCTTTTCGTGTATTTCCTACTCCTGCTCCTGGCACAATTCCTGTATCTGCTATTTGTATAGTACTACTGATACGTTCCATACTATTAGAGGCAAGTGCATCAATTACAATTAGAAGTTTTGGTTTTATATTTTCTACAATTCCTTGCACAATTTCTAAAGTTTCAATTCCCGTTGTTCCTAAAACTCCTGGTGCTACAGCGCTAACGGGTCTTGCATTCTCATCAATATATTGTGGCAAATATCTAATAATGTGTCTTGTTACCTCTATATGTTTTACTACTTTTGGTCCTAAAGCATCTGGGGTAACATCTGAGTTTCCTAAACCTACTACTAAAATATCATCTTTTTCATTAACTAGATGGTCGATTCTTGCTTTAATTTCTTTTGCTGTACTTTCTGCTGCTTTTTGAATTTCTTCTTCTGTAATAATATTTAATTTTTTGATATCTATCGTAATATAATTTCCTACTGGCTTTCCTAATGCTTCAGCTCCTTGCTCATTTTGTATTTCTACTCTTGTTACTTTTATTTTTTCATCTACATCTTCTTCCTCGGTTTTAATTCCTGGTATTTCTTGTTGTATTTGATTAATTTTCTTATATAAGTCCCTTCTTTCATCTGCCAAATCTGTTCTAAAATCATACATACAAAATCTCTCCTTTTTTATTTTGTAGTATGGTTTATTTTTTATTTTTTATACCTATTTTCCAATATTTACTCCTATGATGCCACCAATAATTCCAGCGGTAATGGCACTTCCAAACATAATGACTGTACTTGTTGAAAATTGAAAGCCTGAGCCCGTTATTCCGGATAAAATATATAAAGTAAGCATATAAATAACTCCTACTAGCATTCCATAAAGAAAACCTCTCTTCTTTATTTGTTTTGTACTTATGATTCCTCCTAGTAAAATGCTAATTGCTGTAACAACTATAATACCTACATATATATAGTTTTCACTAATATCTGTATATGTTAAAAGAATTGCAAAAATCAGTAATGCAATCATGGTAATGCCTATTGCTAAAATACTTCCTTTTACAATTCTTATCAAATTTTCTAAATATTGATTTTTTTCCATTTTTACTACTCCTTTTTAATGATTTTATTAAAAAGTATGTAGTAGATTTATTTTTTAGAACTTATATTTTTAAGTTTTCTATGTAGTTGTATTTGTCGTTGAATTATTATTGGTAGTATTTACGTTATATACATATCTTTGTACATAGTCAATTATATCATATGTGGTTCCATTGTTTGTCATGCTATAAGTATTATGTCCTCCAGATACTACAAAATATGCTGCATCTAAGGCTAATGGTACTAAAGTTTCTCCTTCGCTATTGACAATTCCGTAGTATGCTGTTCTTTGTTCTTTATTTTCTTGATACACTACTATTCCATTAATTTCTGGTATAACTAATAAGTTATTAGCAACTGTATCCTTTACATTTTTAGCATTTGAACCAAAACCAGTATATTCAATTGGAAGAATTAAATTTCCACGAATGTCAAATAAGCCCCATTTTTCATTTTGTTTTACAGGTATACAATTTCCTAATAATACATATGGATTTTTTATATCGTTGTTAGGAAATTGTGAAATATCTACTCCTATTTCGTCATATTCTAAGTAAATTAATATTTTTCCATTATTCTCTAAAACGCCCTTTTTATTACCGCTTGTTGCTAAGTATAAGTTTAGGTCTTTATCAATTTGTTTCAATTCATCATATTGTGGTGCCACTTTTGTTTCTCCATTAGCTCTTATGATTCCTACCTTGTTTTCTTCTGTGGTTACTAAAAATTCATTTGTGCTTTCTATAAATTCAATATTGGTATATTTTTTTCCTATAATTTCTTTTCCTTCTAAATCAGAAACCCCATAACGTATTTGGTCTTTAGATAATCTGGTTTCTGAAGTATTAACATTGCTTACAATGATTCTATTATAACGTAATGCTTTTTGATTTTCAAAATCTTCAGCAATATCTGCATCTAATATTTGAGAACTATAATATTGTACTAAATATGGTAATGTATATACTGTTACCGTATTTGTTTCAGAATTATAAGACATAGCTACATTACAAGCCACACACATTCCTTCTGCTACTATATATAAATCGTCATTTATTTTTTTTACTGGTTCTTCCATGTTAAAGTATTGATAATCATTTACGTCTCCTGTAGATGTTTTATATATTTTATTTGAATCTAGTGCTAAAGAAGCTACCTCATTACTGTTTTGTACATAACATTGGTCTGTACCTTCTGAATATTCTTTATACCCACCATTATATACTTGATACCCTACTAAGGTTGCAAACTTTCTTATATTCACATACATTTTATCATTTTCAAATACAAAAGTATCTTCTGAAAATTGACTCACACTTTTCCCATCTATATTTAGTTTAAATGCTTGCTGTTGTAACATAATAATTACTACTAATAGGATAATACTAATAATAAATAAAATAGCTATACTTACCCCTACACCTATTAATAATTTTTTATTTTTTTGCTTTTCCTTCTCTTCTTCATTTGTCCCTATAATTTTCATTTCAATCCCTCCATTTTCTTAAGTTATAATTGTTTCCAATCTTCGTGATAATACTCTTGATAGAATTTCTTAACAAATGTTAGTAAATTGTCATTCTCTATTTCTTTTCTAACTTGTTCCATAAGTCTTGTTAAGAATCTTAAATTATGTAAAGTTAGCAATCGTGCTCCTAATATTTCTTTTGCTTTAATTAAATGATGAATATATGCTCTTGTATAATTTTTACATGTATAACAGTCACAATTTGGATCAAGTGGTGAAAAATCTCTTTCATATGTTGCATTTCGTACTACTACTTTTCCTTGAGAAGTAGTAGCTGTACCATTACGTGCAATTCTTGTTGGCAATACGCAATCACACATATCTATTCCCCTTAAAACAGCTTCTAATAAGTAATCTGGAGATCCTACTCCCATTAAATATCTTGGCTTGTCCTTAGGTAAAAATTGTGTAGTAAAAGCTAATAAATCACACATCATATCTTTTGGTTCTCCTACACTTAATCCTCCTACTGCATAACCAGGAAAGTCTAATGCTACTAAATCTTTAGCAGATTTTTCTCTTAGTTCTTTAAACATTCCTCCTTGTACAATTCCAAATAAAGCCTGTTTCTCTGTAGTTTTATGTGCCTTCTTACATCTTTTTGCCCATCTAGTTGTTCTTTCCATAGAGTCTTTGGTATAATCATATGTTGCAGGATATCCTACACATTCATCAAATGACATGATAATATCTGCACCTAAATCTTCTTCTATTTGCATTACTTTTTCTGGAGTAAAGAAATGTTTGCTTCCATCTAGATGTGATTTGAATTCTACACCCTCTTCTGATATTTTTCTCAAGTCACTTAAACTAAATACTTGAAATCCGCCGCAGTCTGTTAGTATTGGTCTATCCCACCTCATAAATTTGTGAAGTCCACCTGCCTCTTTTACTATCTTTTCTCCTGGTCTTAAGTATAAATGATAAGTATTGGATAAAATAATTTGTGCTTTTACTTCTTCTTTTAATTCTTCTGGTGTCATAGCTTTTACAGTTGCTTGGGTTCCTACTGGCATAAATATAGGTGTTTGAATATCTCCATGAGGAGTATGTATAACTCCTCTTCTTGCACCAGTTTGTTTACATTCATGTATTAATTCATATGTTATTGCTGGTTTCATTGTTCCTCCTTATAAAATAAGCATTGCATCACCGAAACTGAAAAATCTATATTTTTCTTTTACAGCTTCTTCGTATGCCTTCATGATAAAATCTTTTTCTGCTAATGCAGATACTAACATTAATAATGTAGATTGTGGTAAATGAAAATTAGTAATTAATGCATCTAAACATTTAAACTTGTATCCTGGATAGATGAAAATCTGCGTATCCCCTTCTGCTACTCTTACCATTCCTTTTTCATCAGCAATTGTCTCTAATACTCTACAAGAGGTAGTTCCTACTGCAATAACTCTTTTTCCATTTTTCTTTGTTTCATTGATTTTATCTACATCTTCTTGTTTTATGTAATAATGTTCTGAATGCATTTCGTGTGCTTCTACTGTCTCTTCCTTCACCGGTCTAAAAGTTCCTATTCCTACATGCAAAGTTACATTTGCTATTTTTATTCCTTTTGCTTCTATTTGCTCTAAAAGTTCTGGGGTAAAATGCAAACCTGCTGTTGGCGCTGCTGCAGAACCATTATATTTGGCATATACTGTTTGATATCTATCGCGTTCTTTTAATTCTTTATGAATATAGGGAGGTAATGGCATCAGACCTATTTTGTCAAGGATTTCATTAAAAATTCCTTGGTAATAGAATTTTACTTTTCTTGTTCCGCCTTCCATTACTTCTAAAATTTCTGCTGTTAAAATACCATCTCCAAATACTACTTTAGTTCCTACATGTAATTTGTTTCCTGGTCTAACAATGCATTCCCAAATATCTTCTTCTATATTTTTTAATAATAAAAATTCTGCTTTTGCTCCTGTTTCTTTTTTTCCATAGATTCGTGCTGGAATCACTTTGGTATTATTCCTAACAAGACAATCTCCTGGTTCTAAGTAATCTATAATATCTTTAAAGGTTTTATGCTCTATTGTTTTTGTCTTTCTATTTAATACCATGAGTCTTGATTCATCTCTTTTGGCAATTGGTACTTGTGCTATTAATTCTTCTGGTAAATTATAATTAAAATCTGATACTTTCAAAATCATGTTCCTTTCTATTTTCAAGTTCCTACTTCTTTTACTGTATTCGTCATTTGTTTACTTCCTGAAAACATTTGTATAATTTTATTCCATAAATTGTTTAATTCTTCAAAAATATTATCTGGTTCTTTTAAATCGTCCATGTTAATTGTATATTGAAAGTCACTTGCATGAACTGGTTTTTTTGTATAAATTTCTGCTGGCAACCCAATATATCCTTGTCCTGTTTTGATTTGACAATTCATATAATCTATATACCATGCTTTTTGTCCTTCCTGTTTATCTTCTTGATAACCATATTGCTCATAATCATGCAATGCTGGTATTTCATAACCGTATAATTGTGCATTTCTTTCTAAGGTGTGTAAAAATTCATGTACTAGTACTTCTTGTGGAAAAGTATTTAGTCCTTCAATATAACGATAAAAATAGTTATTATCTTTACTTGGAACTCGAATATTAGAAAAACCTTTTCCTCTATATTCCATTCCTCCTAGACCAATCCAGTTATTCACTGGAATTAAGTCTCCTTGTTCGTTATTACCTGTTTGAATAACAATGAAAATATGGTCATACTCTTTTTCTAGGGTATCATATTGTTTTAGTATACTTTCCATATTGGAAGGTGCTACATAATACCCATTTTCTGTATCGTATGATAGACTAGTTATTGGTTCCGTCACCTCAAAAATATCACAACTAGCTGTCATCTTTCCTTCTGATAAGATTTGCATAGAATTACTAAATTGGTTAATGGCTTGTATAATATCGCTTTTATTTTGCTCTGTCATTGCAATTTTATATGGTGTTTCTCTTCCCTCTTTTTCTACTGTTACATCTAAGCTATCCATTAGCAGGCATAAGAACTTCCAATTTTTATCTGTATTTGGTATTCCTGACTCTAAAGTAAAATCTGTAAACCATGCTGTTCCTTTACAATTACTATCATAGCCTCCTAATCTAAATCCTAATTCTACTTCTGTTCTATTTCGTGAATTAAAGTAAAATTCTAATTCCTGCCAATCATCAGTTGTTCCTACAACATTATTTGATTTTTCTACAGTATTATTAATGCTAATATGTGCTCCTGCATCTTTATTTGGTTCTTTTACTTCTACATTTTCTGTTTTTACTTTACAGGTTACTTTATATACCATATCTGGCTGTACAGGAACTGTTTTATAAAACATTGCATCATTATAATCTATATTTTCTATTTTATAACTACTACTTCCTTGGTTATAGGTAACTTCTTTATCTCTTGAAAATTTCGTATATCCTCTATTATATTCTGCTTTTGTATAGTCTGAAAAATTATATGTAGAGTAATAACTCCATCCAATAACAATTACTATAATAATTAAGATAAGATTAATAATTGTTTTTACCTTTTTTCGCATTTTCTTTTGCTCCTTATCTATTTCTCATCTATTTTATTTTATAATAGAATGCGTGTTTATGCAAGTAGTTACATGAAAAGTTTTTAATAAGAATATAAAAAACATCCTTTCTTTTTGTAGGATGTTTTCCATATATATAAATTGCTTAACTTTTCATATTGGTATCACTATTGCTCGAAAGTCAATAACAAAGTAACTATCACCACTATCACCATTAAAACTAAATCTACCTTTTCCACCAAAGGAACCTCCTCTAGAAAAAAATATAGAATTCAATCCAGAAAAAATCGAATAGTCATCTTCCCATGAATTGGTAGAAGTTCCTAATATTGAGGTTTCTTTTATTGCATCTCCAAATATATTATTCTTTTGATAATTTGCTTTACTTGCTGCATTTAGGTTTTCGTCAGTAATTGGTTTTGTAATATCATCTATGCTACTATCATGTGCATATACCATTGAATACTTTGTACTTATTGTTTTTAGGATATCTTTTTCATAAGTCATCGATTTTCCATTTATTAATAAATTATTATGGTTATTAGCTACATAAGATGCTGTCCTCTCCCAGATTCCCCCTGATAAATCATATACTCCTGTTACATTTCTAGTGCTTGATGCTACTACTCCTTCTTTTTGATTCCATGCATACATCCTTCCTGTAGCAGTAGGAGTGTTTCCTCTTAATGTTCTTATTTCTTCTATTTTAACAACTGTCTCTTCTCCATTTGTTGTTCCATCTGTCATCCCTGTAATTCCATATGCACTGTCTACTCCATTTTTTCCTGTACTTACTGTTCTAGTGCTTCCTCCACTATTCAAGTTTGCATTATTAGTAGCTATTTTTTGTCCATTTGTTCCATACTTACTATAACTTAAATAACTTACCATTCCCCACTCACTATTTTTCATTAAGTGGGTATCTGATGTACTAATTGTAAATCCATAGATATTTCCTTTTTCATTCATTGCTCTACATATATTATAAATATCATTTATATTTATATAATTCATACTATATGTTAATGGTTGGAATACTGGATAGCTAATTTTCATTTCTGTTTCCCCATAAATCCCGTCTAACCAATTTCTTGCTGTTTGTACAGAAATATCTGTCATTCCTGCTTCTGTTGCTCCAACATATGCTACAGATTGTGTATATATTTGTGAACTTTTTTTACTTGTTGTATCATTATTCCCTTCCGGAAATCCTGCTTCAAATTTTGCTACATACATTCCTGTAAGCTCACTGTCCCATCCTCCGATTTGCAAATCCTAGATTTGTTTCATTTGTAAATGCTGGATGTACATAATAGTCACTTGTTGTATCTACTGTTTCATCTGCTGTAGTTTGTCTCTTGGCTGTTTTCAACTTTCCATCTGCTGAATCATAATATTCATCTGTTGTTCCTATTAGGAATTTAACATCGATTGTTCCGCCTTGTGATCTATCTTCTGGATTGTTATATGTGATTTTATAGGCATATCTGGGTATCCATACCCACATACTTCCATCTTCACTCATTGTATTAGCCCATTTGCTTTCTTTATAATTATACCAACTACTATCTGTCCAACTTGTCTCTTCATAACTACCCATCTCTGTGTCTGTTGGTTC
>CALWZX010000057.1 GCA_944386125.1 uncultured Clostridia bacterium
AACTCATCAAAAAAACTGATAGAATTCTATCAATTTTATTTTGAATTTTTCTATCAGTTTTATTTTAACATTTACATCTACTTTAAAATAGTAGAGAAATAAATAATTTTAGGAGGAAAGGTATGAAAAGACTCAAACTAGTTAACATGATACGGCAGGACAAGTCGGTTCTTTATATCAAAACCGATAATCCAGATGCAAACTTGTACATTTTTTATGCGTTTCAGGATGGACATCTTCAATGTTTTGCGTGGAAAGAAAATGAAATGAATATTTTTTACCATGCAGAAGATAATTATGCAGTTATCAAAGAGGAGGAAATGCATAAAGAACTACATCTGCAAGATGATAGTTTAGTGCTGAATGTTACGTTAACGTATAGGGAGTAAAAGAAAAACTGCGGGGGGAGTATAAAAACTCTCCCTCTTTTTCTTTTTTTTCATTTACAATTATGCAAAAATAGGATAAACTTATTACAGAAAGGAAGAAAAATATGTCGGAAGAAGTAAAGTGGACAAAAGAGCAAAAACAAGCCATTGAAGAAAAAGGAGAAAATATATTAGTTGCAGCAGCTGCAGGAAGCGGAAAAACTGCAGTATTAGTAGAAAGAATTATTCAAAAGGTAATTAAAGAAGATGTTTCTATTGATAAAATATTAGTAGTGACTTTTACTAATGCAGCAGCAAGTGAAATGAGACAAAGAATATTAGAAGCAATTTATAAAAAAATAGAAGAAGATCCATCTAATGTGAAATTACAAAGGCAAATTACATTATTAAATCAAGCAAGTATATGTACTATTCATGCATTTTGCTTAGATATCATTCGTAATTATTTTTATGAAATAGATACATCTGCTAATTTTCGTGTAGGAGATACCACAGAAATAGAATTATTAAAACAAGAAGTAATAGAAGACCTTTTTGAGAAAAAATATGAGGAAGAAGAGGAAAATTTTATAGAATTAGTAAGATTATATACAAAATATAGAGATGATATTGCATTAAAAGAATTGGTATTTCAAATATATAATTTCATACAAAGTATGCCGTTTCCAGAAGAATGGTTAGAAGAAAAAGTGGAAATTTTACATTTAAAGGAAGAGCAAGACTTTGCTAAAACTTGTTGGGGGAAAGTTATCATACAAGAAGTACAAGAGAATATTCGAGAAGGTATTACTTTATTAGAACATGTTAAGAAAACAATGAAAAATTACTTACCAGAGATGGAAAAATTTTATATAACAATATGTAGAGATATAGAAGTCTTAGAAGAGCTAGGAAGTGTATGCACAAAAGGTAAGTGGGATGAAATTAACCAAGTTTTTACTAATTTACAATTAGATAGATGGCCAACAGACAAAAAATGTGAAAATTCTTATAAAGCAGAAGCAAAAGAAACCAGAGATATGGTAAGTAAAAAGATAAAAGAAAATATTTCTAAATATTTTTCACAAACGAATAGGGAAATCATCCATGATTGCAACCATATGTATAGAATTTTAAAAAATCTTGAAAATTTAGTAATAGAGTTTTCTAATCAGTTTGCAAAAGCAAAAAAAGAGAGAAATATTGTAGATTTTCATGATATTGAACATTTTGCGCTTAAAATTTGTGTAAAAAAAGAAAAGGGAGAGATTTTCCCAACACCTGTTGCTCAAAAATTACAAGAAAAATATGAAGAAATTTTAATAGATGAATATCAAGATAGTAATGAAGTTCAAGAAAACATATTAAAAAGTATCTCAAGAGGAGATAACATTTTTATGGTAGGAGATGTAAAACAAAGTATTTATCAGTTTAGACAAGCAAAGCCACAATTGTTTTTGCAAAAGTATGAAGAGTATACAAAACAAAAACAAGAAGGAAAAGGACTAAAAATACAATTGTTTAAAAATTTCCGAAGTAGAGAAGAAGTTTTAAATATAACTAATGTAATATTTGAAAATATTATGCAAAAAGAAATAGGAGGAATTACATATAACCAAGAAGAATATTTAAACTTGGGAGCTGATTATCCAGGAAGCAAAGAAAAGGAACAATTATTCAAACCAGAATTACATATAATAGATTTAGCAAAAGAAGATGATGATAATGAAATAGAGGAAGTTATAGATAATAATGAAATAGAAGCACAATTTGTAGCAAGCAAAATTCGAGAACTATTACAGAGTAATTATGAAATATATGAAACAAAAAAGAAAGCTTATAGAAAGATACAAGCTAAGGATATAGTTATACTTTTGCGTTCAACAACAACACTTGCACCATTATATGAAAAAGAATTAGAAAAACAAGGGATACCTGTATTTAGTGATACTTCGGGAGAATATTTAGATACGCCCGAAATTCAAACAATAATCTCTTTACTAAAAATACTCGACAATTCTATGCAAGATATTCCTTTGGTTACGGTATTAAAATCAGCAATTGCTAATTTTACCGATAATGAACTAGTGGAAATACGCTTAGTAGATAAAAAAGAAAACTTTTATACTACCATGTTAAAAGCGAGAAATTCTGTTAGAAAAGATTTATCAATAAAAATAGAAAATTTTCTACAAAATCTAGAAAACTGGAAAGAACAGATAGAATATAAGAATTTAGATGAATTAATTTGGCAAATTTATGTAGATACCAATTATTATAATTATGTAGGATTATTACCTAATGGAGCATTAAAACAAGCTAACTTAAAATTATTGTTTGAAAAAGCAAAACAGTATGAACAAGCAAGTTTTAAAGGACTTTTCCAATTCATCAACTTTATAGATAAATTAAAAAGTAGCAGTGGAGATATGCAAGCAGCTAAAATTATTGGAGAAAATGAAAATGTAGTTAGAATTATGAGTATTCATAAAAGTAAAGGATTAGAATTTCCAGTTGTATTTTTGTGTGCAACGCACAAAAAGTTTAATATGCAAGATATGAATCAAAAAATATTGTTACATGAAACGTTAGGAATTACGCCTAATTTTATAGGAACTACATTGCCAATAGAATATCCAATATTACCAAAAGAAGCGTTAAAACTACAAGTAAAAACAGAAACAATAGCAGAAGAAATGCGTATATTATATGTGGCGCTAACTAGAGCAAAAGAAAAATTATATATAACAGGAATTGCAAAAGATTTACAAAAAAGCTGGAAAGAAAAACAGACAGTTATGGATATGAAGAAAGATGAGAAAATTCCTATTAACGTTATAAAAAAATATAATTCTTATTTAGACTGGATACAATTAGTTTACTGTAAAGATAAAGAAAATATCCAATTAAAAGAGCATAAAAAGCAGGATATAGAACAAAATACGATAGAAGAGGAGCAAAAGGAAAATATCCAAGAAAAACTAAATCAACACTTAAGTAACGCACAAATTCAAAATACATTAAAGCAAGAATTAAATTTTGTATATCCATATGAAAAAGCAACGATTCTTCCTATGCAACTAGCTGTTACAGACATAGAAAAAATAGGTAAGCAAAATACCATCCATACACATGTGGAATTATCTACTCCTCAGTTTATGCTAGAAAGAGAAAAATTAACACATGCACAAAAGGGAAGTTTAATTCATTTATGCATACAAAAGCTTCAAGAAAATAAAAAGTATGATTTACAAGAAATAGAAAAATTTTTACAAGAATTAGTGGATAAACAAATTATACTTGCTAATGAAGCAGAGCAAATTCAGCCAAAAATCTTATTACAGTATACAAAATCTACTTTATGGAAAAAATTGCAATCTGCACAAGAAATTCATAAAGAAGAAGGATTTTATATGGCTAAGAAAGCCAGTCAAATATATCCAGATATGCAAGAAAGTAAAGAGGAAATTATACTACAAGGAATTATAGATTTGTATTATAGAAATGAGGAAGGAAAAATTATTTTAGTAGATTATAAAACAGACTATGTAGAACAAGGAAAAGAAGAAGAACTAATAGAAAAATATAAGGTGCAGTTGTGGGTATACCAAGAAGCTTTAGAAAGAGCTTTAGGAGAAAAAGTAGAAAAAATTATATTATATTCTGTATATTTACAAAAAGAAATTGAAATAGCTAGGAGGGATTTGAATAGTGAGAATTGATAAGTTTTTAAAAGTATCACGAGTAATAAAGAGAAGAACAGTAGCTAATGAGGCGGCAGACGGAGGAAGAGTAATGGTTAATGGAAAAATTGTTAAGCCAAGCTATGAAGTAAAAATAGGAGATATTATAGAAATTAAATTTGGAAATCAAACTTCTAAATTTGAGATATTACAAATTCCTAAAGTACAACCAAAAAATGGAGAGGAAATTATCAAAATTTTATAAAAAACAAAAAATGTAACAAAAATGTAATATAAAAGTAATACAATTGTCAAATTAACATGTTATACTAGATAAGTATTCATGAAATACAAAAATATTTTGCTTGACGAATGGGGAAAATTATGGAAGAGTTAAAAAATGATCTAGAAAACAATTTAAAAGATAACTTTGAAGAAAGATTAGCTAAATTAAAAAATCTACAAGAGGCAATAGCTTTAGAGGAAGATGTAAAGAAAGCAATAGAAGCAAAGCAAATTGATGAAAACTATATTAAATATATTAGAAACTCTATTGAAAATCAATTTTTTTGTGATGCAAAATTTGATAAAGTTAGTACAAAATTTTTAATTGAAGAAATATGTCCAATTATAGTGAATTCTTTGAACAATGCTGAAGAAAATGTAGATATACAGCAATTAGTAATTGACGATGTAGGTGAACATTTTGAAGGACAAGATCATTATTTAGATAAAATTTGCATATATAAAAATCATTTAGTTTGTTTATTTGGAGTAAAAGATACTAATAGAGATGAAACGATTATATATGAGAGAAGAAAGTTTTCAAGAGAAGATAGAATAGAAGCCGTAAAAGCAAAATATGAAGAAGGAAAAGAAGTAGAATTAGAACAATACGATGA
This sequence comes from uncultured Clostridia bacterium, assembly GCA_944386125.1. Lineage (GTDB taxonomy): Bacteria > Bacillota > Clostridia > TANB77 > CAG-508 > UMGS1663. The sequence goes on from CALWZX010000057.1 coordinate 4,954, forward strand.
GTATTATCTTGGAATAGAACCAGATAGAATTAAAGTATTTTCTGAAAGAAAAATGGTAGCACTTGCTCCTATTGAAGAAACCCCTTTTGACAAAATAAAAAATAAATTAACGAAAATTTTTTCTAATAGTTTATTTAGTCATAAAAAAAGAATTTTACCACATTTAGATTTAGTATATGATACGAATCCTAATCGTTGGAAGAATTTTGAAAATCACAGCAAAACAGATGCGAAACTTAGAATGAAATTCTTACTTGCAAGAGAAAGAGAACAGACTAGAAATGTTAATGAATAAGAAAAAATAGAGATATGAGTTTTTCATGTCTCTATTATTTTATGTAAGATGAAATTGACACAATTGTAAGAAAATGGTATAATGAAAGATGCAGTTGTCAAGAACAACAAGTACTAAAAACCAACACAATTAAGGAGGAAAAACAAATGAAAAACAAAGAGGAGAATGTAGAGCTTTTCTTTAAAGCAGTTGGGGAGGTAAATAATACTTCCCGGGAGTTATATGATAAATACATAGGAGATAATTTACAAATACATAAAGAAGGAAATGTGTGGACTGTAAATTATCAGGATAAGCAAGCTATGGCTTTGGAAGAAGAAGGAATATATCCTTTTGTACCGATTATAGCAACAGTAATGTTAGATAATCTTTCTAACATTAGAGAAGACAGAAAAAAGGCGAAGTCTGGAGAGAATTTTCAAGCGCAAATCCGGTTTAGAAATGCAATTATGTATTTTCTTACGAGCGAATTTTTGACTAAAAAATATGCTGAGAGAAGAAAAGGAAAACAAATTACTAAGAAAATGGTACAAGAAGTTTGGCAATTTCAAGGAAAGGTGCGGACATGTTTAAAGACAGAAGCGGCGCAGAATATTGTAGATTGTCTAACTATAAGAGAGAAAGATGATATTGGCATTTTTAGATTATATAACAAACCTATGGGAAGCGAATTTGTATTTTATACAGACATAACAGAAAAAGAAAGTAAGACAGAGCTTTTTTGTATTGTAGCATATATCTATGAAATGAAAAGAAGACTGAAAAAACAAATGGCAAGGAGAAAGAGTAAACAGTTTCAAGAAGATGCGGAGTATTTATTAGGAGAGATTCAGCTGTTTGAAGAAGAGCAGGCATTTAATCTACTGTAGTAGAAAAAAGGAGAAAAACATATGGGGAAAAAAGATGAAAGCTATTGTATTATTACAGAGAATTACAAAGGGGTTCATCAAAAGTTTACAGATGAAAAAGGAAAAGAAGTAGAAGAGGTGTATCCATTAGAAATAAGATGGAGACCAAAAAAACAAGAGGAAAGGTGAGAGAAATCTCACCCCTCTTTTTTTTTGAGGGTATAGATAAAATAGTAAAAATCAAATAAAAAATCGCTTGACAAATACGAATAAATGTTTTGAAATATATTGCACAGTAATATCATACAAATTGTAATAAATGTAGTAAAAATAGAATAATAAATCATCTAAATATGTTATTATGAGTAATATTACAAGGAAAGTGATAGTTATGGAAAAAGAAAATGATAATGTTATTTTAGTAAATAAAGAATCAGATGTAGAAAAATATGAAACAGAAAAAATAAAAAATTTAATTTATACAATTAGAGGAAAACAAGTAATGTTAGATAGTGATGTAGCCATGTTATATCACTATCCAACTAAACGTATAAATGAAGTGGTAAGAAGAAACATCGAGAGATTTCCTGAAAATTTTTGCTTTAAATTAACTGAATTTGAAGCAGAAAACTTGAGGTCGCAATTTGCGACCTCAAGTTTAGAAAAAGAAAATTATGGAGGTAGAAGATATTTGCCATATGTTTTTACAGAACAAGGCATTGCCATGCTTTCAGGTTTGTTAAAGAATGATATCGCAATTCAAGTAAGTATAAATATAATGAATGCTTTTGTGGAGATGAGGAGATTTATAGCAACCAATGGGCAAGTATTTGAAAGACTGACTAGCATAGAATATAGGGTGTTGGAACAAAATAAAATGTTAACAGAACATGAAAAGAAGTTTGAAAAAGTTTTTGATGAACTTCAAAAAAATGAAAAAATAGAATTTAAACAAAGCATATTTTTTGATGGACAAATTTATGATGCATATAGTTTAATTATAGATATTATAAAGAAAGCAAAGCAAAAAATCTTAATTATAGATAATTACATAAATGATAGTATTTTGAAAATGTTATCAAAGAAAAATAAAGATGTAGAAGTTGTGATTTTGACATCGCAAAAATGTAATCTGAATAAGTTAGACATCAATAAATTTAACAAACAATATCCAATCTTAAAAGTAGCAATAACAAATAAGTTTCATGATAGGTTTATCATAATAGATAAAAAAGAACTGTATCATATAGGAGCATCATTAAAAGATTTAGGAAAAAAGTGCTTTGCAATTTCAAGAATAGAAGATGATGAATATATAGAGAAAATAAGCAATTACAGTTGAAAAAAGCACAAAGGTTATGTTAATATATATACAGGTTTTTTAAAATCCTGTTCTAATTTAAGAACAGATTATATAAATAGCAACTTGTTAACTTATTTTAGAAAAGCCAATTAGCAAGGGGGAAAAATGAATACAATTAGATATTATTATAAAATTAATATTTTTATTGTGATTACCTAAAATAAATTCTAAAGGGAAGAAATGATAATAAGTAAAAATAACGAAAATGAAAATATAAAAAAATCAAAAGATAATTATAAAGTTATTCGTACATTTAATAAAAATGGATCAACTTTTCAAGAAGTTATGGAAAAAAATTCCTATTATGAAATTAAATGATTCAGATAAAAATAAATAAAAGAAAAAAACACTTGACAAACACAAACAAATGTTTTACAATTATTACACAGTAATATCATAAAAATTGTAATAAATGTACTAAAAATAAAATAATAAATGATACAAATATGCTATTATGAGTTATATTACAAGGAAAGTGATAATTATGGAAAAAGAAAACAACAATGTTAGTTTAGTAAATAAAGAATCAGATATAGAAAAAAATGAAACAGATAACATTAAAAGTTTAATTTACACAATTAGAGGAAAACAAGTAATGCTGGATAGTGATGTTGCAATGTTATACCACTATAAAACAAAAAATATAAATAAAGCAATGAAAAGAAATATTGAAAGATTTCCAGAAGATTTCTGCTTTCAATTAACAGAGAAAGAAGTAGAAAACTTGAGGTTCCAATTTGGAACCTCAAGTTTGGAAAAAGAAAATTATGGTGGAAGAAGGTATTTACCGTATGTTTATACAGAACAAGGAATATCTATGTTAGCAGGAGTTTTAAAGAATGAAATAGCAATACAAGTTAGTATTAGTATTATAAGAGCTTTTATAGAAATGAGAAGATTTATATTACTAAATGGACAAGTTTTTCAGGAAATAGATGATATTAAAGGAAAATTATTAGAACATGATAGAAAGTTTGACGAAGTATTTGATGAATTGCAAAGAAAACAAGAATCAGAATTTAAACAAAGCATATTTTTTGATGGACAAATTTATGACGCATATAGTTTAATTATAGATATTATAAAGAAAGCAAAGCAGAAGATTTTAATCATAGATAACTATATAGATGATAGTGTTTTAAAAATGTTATTAAAGAAAAATAAAGATGTAGAAGTAGTAATATTAACAACACAGAATAGCAATATAAGAAAATTGGATATTCAAAAATTTAATAAACAGTATCCAGTATTAAAATTAGCATATACCAATAAATTTCATGATAGATTTATCGTAATAGATAATAAGGAATTATATCATATAGGAGCTTCTTTAAAAGATTTGGGAAAGAAGTGCTTTGCAATTTCAAGAATAGAAGATGATGAATATATAGATAAAATAAACAATTATAGTTGAAAAAACATATGGTATTATGCTAATATATAAATATATTTTTTTAAAATTCCTGTTCTAATTTAAGAGCAGTTTAAATATTGCAACTTGTTAACTTATTTTAGAAAAGCCAATTGGCAAGGAGGAAAAATGAATAAAATTAGATATTATTATAAAATTAAAAGGTATCAAGAACGGAAAGAAGCTTTAGAAAATCTAAAAGTAAATGTTAAGTTACTTCTGGGATTAAAAAAGGAAACTATGGAAGAAATGGAAAAAAGACATGAGAAACAAAAGGCAAGATTATATTTAGCATTTCTTATAGAAGATTTATTATTTGAAAAAAATCCATATGAAGAAAAACAACTAATTAAGAACAGTCAAATACTAACTAGATGGTTTGAATATTATAAAATAAATATTAATTTTGTTACAAAGGATGAAATTGATACTTTATTTATAATAATGAGAAAGATTTAGGAATGTAAATTACAAAAGGTCGTAGTTTTACGACCTTTTGTAATTTATATCTCAATCCTAGGCTGATATTTCTCAAGTCACATATCAACTTGGTAAAGATATGCCATAAGTTGTGGACCTGTCATTGAATGTCAGAAATTAACACAAGGTTATATCACTAGAGCGAGTAAGTAAATCCCAAAAGTATAAATCTTACATTTTTATAAAAATTAATATATTTATTGTGATTACCTTAAATAAATTATAAAGGAAAGAAATGATAATAAGTAAAAATAACGAAAATGAAAATATAAAAAAGAAATCAAAAGATAATTATAAAGTTATTCGTACATTTAATAAGAATGGAACAACTTTTCAGGAGGTTATGGAAAAAATCCTTATTATGAAATTAAATGATTTAGATAAAAATAAATAATAGAAAAATACTTGACAAGCACAAACAAATGTTTTACGATAATATCAAATCTAAAATAGGAGTGAATAAAAATGATATAAAGGAGGTTCTTGATGGAAAATAATAAATTAGAAACAATATCAAATCTTTTTGAAAATAATGAGATAAGAAGTGTTTGGGACAGTGAAAAGGGAGAATATTATTTTAGTGTTGTAGATGTTATTGCAGCATTAACTGATAGCAATATTCCAAGAAACTATTGGAGTGATTTAAAAAGAAAATTAAGACAAGAAGGAAGTCAACTGCACGAAAATATCGTGCAGTTGAAAATGAAAGCCACAGATGGTAAAATGCGTGAAACAGATACATTAGATACAAAAGGAATATTAAGATTAATTGAATCAATACCAAGTCCAAAAGCAGAACCTTTTAAATTATGGCTTGCAAAAATGGGAAATGATAGAATAGATGAGATTTTTGATCCAGAAATTGCGTTGAACAGAGCTATTGACTACTACAGAAATAGAGGCTATTCAGATAAATGGCTTGAAGCACGTTTAAAGGGAATTTTAGATAGAAAGAAGTTAACAGATGTATGGAAAGAAAATGGTATTAAGCAAAATTATGAATATGCTATATTGACTAATGAAATTTATCAAAGTTGGTCAGGAATGAAAGCTAGTGAATACAAAGATTATAAAAATATTAGAAAAGAGTCATTAAGAGATAATATGACAGATATTGAAGTAGCATTAACAGATTTAGGAGAAATAGCGACAAGAGAACTT
>CALWZX010000058.1 GCA_944386125.1 uncultured Clostridia bacterium
ATACGGGATAACTGATTTTTGTTTCTGTTTTTTTTTTTATTCCATCTAACCAGTTTCTTGCATCTTGTCTTGTGGCATTTTCACCTGCTTCTATACCTCTTATCAAAACGGTATCTTGTGTATAACTTACTGAACTTTTTACACTTGGTGTAGTATTATTTCCTTCTGGAAATCCTGCTTCAAATTTTGCTACATATATTCCAGTTAGCTCTTTATCCCATCCCCCGATTTGCAAATCCTATACTGGTTTCATTGGTAAATGCAGGATGTACATAGAAGTCACTTGTTGTATCTACTGTTTCATCTACATTTGTTTGTCTCTTTGCCGTTTTTAATTCTCCATTTTCGTAGTAATTATCACTTGTTCCTTCTAGAAATTTTACTTCTATTATTCCACCTTCTGATTTGTTTTCTGGATTGTTGTAAGTAATTTTATATGCATATCTTGGTATCCATACCCACATACTTCCATCTTCACTTTTTGTATTTGCCCATTTGCTTTGTGAATAATCATACCAAGTACTATCATCCCATGTAGTCTCCTCTATACTTCCCATTTCTGTATCTGTTGGCTCTGTAAATTTAATTGGTGTCATTCCATCAATTTGTTCTGGTGCATTTGGTATGTCTTGTCTTAATTCTGGATTTTGTGTGTTACTTCCTTGTATAATTTTATCCATTTCGTCTGTAATACTATTAAAACTTGCTTGAGTATTTACTTCTGCCTCGTACATAGCATTTGCAGCTTGCTGTGCTTTTCTAAATATCCCTTGGTCTCCTAATACCATGTTGATGCTAACTGCTGCCAAAATAATTAAAATCACTAGGGTTACCACTAGCGCTATCAGCGTTACTCCCTGCTTTGTTTTTACTTCATACATACTTACAACTCTCCTTTTTCTTTTAGTTTTCTCTTTTTTTATCCTTTTATACTTTCTATATTATATATTATTGTTTTGGTTAATTCTATAACATTTCGGTTACAGTTATGTTACATTTTAATTACACTATGATTTTGTTTTTAAACAAATAAAAGACCTACTCTTTTTAAGTAAGTCTTTTATAAACGCTGTGCTAACCCAGTATTTCTTTTCTTGGTATCTGCATTTTGTATCATGTATTGCACTAAATGTGCATTTCCTATCATAACTAATAAGTTCTTTGCTCTTGTCATACCCGTATAAAGTAAATTTCTAGTAAGTAACATAGGTGCTGTTTGTGGAATAATCATAATCACTACATCAAATTCACTTCCGTTGTGCTTTATGAATCGTAATGGCATAAGCATGTTCTATTTGCTCTAATTCTTGGTAATCATACCATGCACATTTATCATCATCAAAGTGAATTTTTACCGTTTTTTCTTCTTCATTAATCCTTTCTATAATTCCCAATTCTCCATTAAATACTCCAGAACCAGTTTCATATCTTTTTTCATCATATGTATTAGTGTTTCTTCTTTCCCAATAGATATCATAATTATTTTTTACTTGCATAACTCTATCTTTTTCTCTAAAAATAACATCTCCTATTCTTTTTTCTACTAAAGCTTCATTTGGAGGATTTAAATATTTTTGTAATACCTTGTTTAATTCTTTTGTACCTAAATTTCCTTTCTTAGTTGGAGTAAGTACTTGTATATTTTTAAAGAAATCATAATTACCAAAGTTTTGCAATCTTCCACTACATAAACTGATAACTTGTTCTAATATTTTATCAGGATTATTCTCTTGTATAAAGAAAAAGTCTTGTTTCAAATCTGGATATTCTTCCACATTTTCTATGTCTGCTTTTCCTAATAATTCTTCTCCTTCATTTACGCGGTGTGCATTCACTATAATTTTACTTTTGGCAGCTTGTCTAAAAATCTTATTTAATACAATGGTTTCTATTTTTTGTGATTGTATCAAATCTTTTAATATACTTCCTGGCCCTACTGAAGGTAATTGATCAGCATCTCCTACTAGTACTAATTTTGTTCCTTGATACAATGCTTTTACTAAATAATTCATTAAAAATAGGTCTACCATAGAAACTTCATCTACAATTACCACATCTCCATCAATGGGGGCAACATCATATTCTGTTACATTCATAGAGCCTTCTTCTTCCATTTTTCCTATTTCTAATAAACGATGCAACGTTTTTGCCTCTTCTCCTGTAGTTTCTGACATACGTTTAGCAGCTCTTCCTGTTGGTGCACAAAGAACTACTTTTTTTCCTTTAGATTGATATATTTGAATAATAGTTTTGATAATAGTAGTTTTTCCTGTACCAGGTCCACCAGTAATAATGCATACATTATTTTCATTTACAGCATAAATCGCTTCTTTTTGCTTATCGGACAATTCCATTGCAGAACTTTTTTCTATTTTCTGAATTTCTTTTTCTATGTGTGTAATTTTTTTTATATTATCTGCTTTATTCAATAGTGTAATCCTATTAGCTACATTTTCTTCTGCACGATAAAAACTAACAAAATATACCCATTCTTCTTGTTTTTCACTATTTTCTATTACAATTTCTTCTTTTGTTCTTAATACAATTAAATTTTCCTCTACCTCTTCTTCTGTTACTTTTAATAATTCACACACAAATTGTATTAAATTACTTTTCAATACTCTACAATGTCCATTAGTTACTGTACAATTGATAGCATATTTAATTCCACTTTGAATTCTTTGATTATTGTTATAGGGAATTCCTATTTTTAATGCTAATCTATCTATCTTTCTAAAATCTACATTATGAACAATATCTACTAATACGTATGGATTTTCTTCTATTTCTTGTATAGCATTAGCACCTAGTGCTTTATATACATTTTTTGCATTTTGAACTCCTATGCCAAATTGCTCTAAAAATCCTACTATTTGCCATAACTCCCAACTCTCGATAAAATCTTCTGAAATTTGTAAGGCTTTATCTGTAGTAATTCCTTTAATATCAGTCAATCTTTGAGGTTCAAATTTTAATACAGAAATCGTTTCTTCTCCAAATTTATCTACTATTCTTTTTGCAGTTGCTGGTCCTACACCTTTTATATTTCCATTTGCTAAATATTTTTCTAATGCTGCTAGTGTTTGTGGCATCATTTTTTCAAAAGTCTCTACTTTAAATTGCTCACCATAATCAGGGTGTACCACTATTTTTCCTGTCAATTTTAAAGTATCTCCTGCAACAATAAAAGGAAGATATCCTACAATGGTTATATCTCCTTGCTCTGTTTGAAAATTTGCTACTGTATAACTATTCATTTCATTTTGATAAATGATTTCATCAATTGTTCCTATTAATTCTTCCAAAAAAATGCCTCTTTTCTTTTTTGTTAGCGTTAGTGTATCATATAATTTATTTTTTTGCAATAAATTTACTTTTCTTGGTTATACTACTTATGAAAGGAGAAAAATTATGGATGAAAATATTAATTTAACAATTTTAAATGAAATGAGTAAAGCTGCTCAAATGGGTATGGATTCTATTACTTATCTTTCAGATAAAATAGGAGATGAAGAAATGAAGGAAAATTTAACAAGGCAATATGCTAAATATAGCTCTATATCTGAAGATATTAATAAACAATTTGAAAAGTATGGTGAACTTCCCGATGATCCCCCTTTGAAAGATAAAATGATGAGCTTTATGGGGACACAAATGAATACTATGATGGATAAAAGTAATTCTCATATTGCAGAAATGATGATTCAAGGGCAAAACATGGGAATTATTGAATGTCAAAAATTATGGAATCATAATCCTAAAGCAGATCCTGAGGTAAAGCATATTTTACAAGATTTTATGAATTTCCAAGAAGAGAGTATTCAGCAAATGAAGCAGTATCTATAATTTTTTTGCCAGAAGGATTACTACTCCTTCTGGCCTAGTTTTTCGTAAGCTTCATATAGTCTCATTTTATTTTGATAATATATATTTTCTTTAATCACCAAATACCATAAATAAGCTAAAGCAATTAATAAAGCAATATTCTGTATATATAATATCCATATACTGCACATAATGGTAAGAATACATATACTTATTTTTGAAATAAGATGTATATACATATATACTTGTTTTTGTTTATATAGTAATGCTAATATGCATTTTGCTATTCTTCCTCCATCTAAAGGATAAATCGGTATCATGTTAAATAGAGCTATAAGTAAGTTAGTATATACCATCGTTTCATTAGATATTATAAAAAACTCTACTTCCTGGTTATAATAAAGAATAACTGCTATTATTATATTGATAATAGGTCCTGCAATAGCTATTACTAGTTTTTTTATCGTATTATTTGTTTTCCCTTTTTTATTTAATTTTGTTGCAAATGTCACAGAAAAACCTACTGGCATGATACTCAATTTTTGTGGCTTTAGCCCCAATAAAATTCCTACTAACATATGACCTAATTCATGTATTAAAGTAAAGAACATAAATACTATGTATAATTCTATTTGTCCTGTAAAAATGAATATTACTGCAAACAGAAAAATTTTTAAATCTAGTTTTATTTGCATTTTATGTATTCCCTTTCTTAAAATTGTAAAATATATTCCGGGTCTACACGTCTCTGACTCTTCCTAATTTCAAAATGTAGATGTGGACCAGTTGCTCTTCCTGTAGAACCTACTTCTCCTATTATTTCTCCTTGCTTTACTTGCTGTCCTTCTTGTACATAAATATTTCTACAATGTGCATATAACGTTTCTACATCTCCATTTTGAATCCATACATGTAAACCATAATCTCCTTCTGAAGATAAGTAGCTTACAGTTCCTTCCATACTAGCCACAAAAGTGGTTCCTTCATCAGCTCCTATATCAATCCCTCCATGATTTGCAGATACTATTTCTGTTGCTTCCCTCGAGCCAAATGTAGAAGTTATCGTTCCTTGCAGTGGGATGATAAAACTATACTTTTCTTTTATTTCATTTGCATCTATTTCCATTTGGCTTATTTGAACTGGCTCTGCAACTTCTTCTCCTCCTACTCCTGTTTCTGCTTCAGTATTTTGCGATTCTTGACTTTGCTGATTATCTACTGTATTTTCTTGTGCAGTGTTACTTTGTATTGCATTTTCCTGAATCTCGTTAGCTATTTGGTTAGTTTGTACATTCTCTTGTGTTTCATTCACTACTCCATTAGTTTGTACATTTTCATCTGAAGATATATTGGTAACATTTTGCAAAAATCCCTGTATATTTTTTTCATAAAATTCTTTCCCTGCTTGGTATAACATTTCAAAATTGATATCTTGACTTAATAATTCTTGTGTTTTTTTGATTACATCTTCTGAAAAAATATAATTAGAATTTTTAATTAAAAAAAATATAAAATAAATGAGTAAGCATATTCCTATTTGCAAGATTAATTTTTTATATAATGAAAAATTAGAGTTTGCTCCTACCTTTACAGTAGAACTAGCAACTCTTACATTTCCTCTATTTTGATATGTTTTTCTTTGTTTATATAATTCTTCTGCTCTTCTAATTCTCTCTTCTGAACTAATAGTTCTTTCCAATTCGCATACACCTCTTCCTCTGTAGTATTTGTTAATCTATATGCATGTTTCATAGAAATAGAACATAAAAAAAGTTACTAAAATTTTAGTAACTTTACGAAAATAACATTCCCATTATTAGCATAATAATTAATCCTGTTAGAAAAAGAGTAATAGTTTTAAGTTTCTTATATTTCTTTTCTAACTGATGTTTTTGCTTATTTTTATTTTGGTCATTTTGTACATAACGTTCCATGTAATCTGTAACTAGCATTTCGGCCTCTTTTACAATATATTTAGAATTTACTTTTGTAGAATTTATTCTTTTTTCTTGTTCTCCTATCGTTTGCTTTTTATGTACTTTTACATTACTTTTTAGTACTACAAAAGCTTCTTCTATCATATTGGATGGTAAATCTCTAAGCACAATGATATTTTTCATATTTTGCATTTCCATATAAACATAACCTCTCTTTCGTTTTGTTTATATAGATTGTTGCCTAATTTTTTATTTTTATACTTATTTAATGAAATTCTATATATTCTATAATTTCTTCTGTTAATTGCTCAGCTAATTTCAGTATAAAATTTAAAGATATATTTTGTAAAATTTGAAAATTATATTTAGCAATTTTATAATCTTTTCCAACTACTGCTTTTATAGAAATATCTCCTATTTGCATATGTTCTTTACAAAGTCCTTTTCCTAAAACAGTTGGTTTATTGGTTATATAAATTTTTCCTATATTTTCTTTTTTAGATAAAGCCGCATCTATTACAATCATACAAGCATCTTTATGTCTCTTTTCTAGTTTTCTCTTATATTCTTCTATATTACTTAGTGTAATATTATTTTCTAAATCTCCATATACACTTATATTCATAATATTTTTATTTTTTAATTTTTCTTTTAATTTTGTTCCTACTATTGGTCCAAAACAATCTCCTGTAATTTTATCTACACCTATACAAATAAAAATATATTCTTGCTTTTTAGCTACTCTTTCCATACATTTTTGTAATTCTTCCTTTATATAATTTTCTTGCTTTATCTGAACTTGTTGCATGTCATCCTCCTTTTAGTTATACATATTCCTTATTTGATAATTATATTCACATTTTCATTCTTCTTATATTTCCTTAGTATCATTTCCCCTTCTTCTGCTAAACCTTTCGAGAGAATGAATATATTACAATTTTCTTGTCTTAATTTACGAATTCTATCATCCAAAACATCTGCATTTTTAATTTTTTCTACATGCAACCCTAGTCTTTCTGGTATTTTGAATATCTCTTCTTCTTGATTTTGTTTCATCCATGAAATTTGCAAAAAAATAACACCTCCTATAAAAATAGTGTGCTACTTTTTTTCTTTTTTATACTCCCATAATAGAATATCCACTATCTACATGGATAATTTCTCCTGTAATTGCTGATGACATACTACTAAATAAAAATGTTACAGCATCACCAACTTCTCTTGTTGTTACATTTCTGTGTAATGGAGCTCTTTCTTCTACAATATCTAATATGCTATTAAAATCTTTAATTCCCTTTGCAGATAATGTTTTTATTGGTCCTGCTGAAATACCATTAACACGAATATTTTCTTTTCCAAAATTCATAGCTAAATAACGAATAGATGCTTCTAGCGCTGCTTTTGCAACACCCATTACATTATATCCATCAATTGCTTTTTCAGCTCCATAATAAGTAAGAGCAACAATACTTGCATTTTCATTCAATAAGTCTATTTCTTTTGCAATTCTTGTTGTTGCAACTAATGAATAAGCACTAATATCACATGCATGAGCATATCCTTCTCTTGATGTTTTATAAAAATCATTACGTAAATCTTCTGTATTAGCATGTGCTATACTATGTAAAATTCCATCTATTTTTCCATATTTTGCTTTTACTTTTTCTAAACATTCTTGTATACTTTGGTCGCTTCCTGCATCACATTGAAAAGATTCTACCTCAAATCCATTTGGATTTGGTAATTCTTGAATTAACGCATTTACTTTTTCTGCACTTTCCATTGTATTATGTGTAAAAATAACTTGTGCTCCATTTTCTGCACAAGAGTTAGCTACTCCCCAAGCTATACTCCATTTATTTCTAATTCCCATAATTAATATTTTTTTTCCTTCTAATAACATTGTTTTCCTCCTTATTGTTTAATAAAATTTTCTAAATTTTTGATATCGTGCTTCTATTAATTCTTCTTTTGTTTGTTTTTGCAATTCTTTGATTTGTTGCTTGATATATTTTTTTAAGCTCATTGCTACCATTTCTAAATTATTTTGTGCTCCCCCTTCAGGCTCTTCGATAATTTTATCAATAATTCCTAATTCTTGCAAGTCGTTTGCTGTGATTTTCATGTTTTCTGCTGCTTCTTCTGCTTTGCTAGAGTCTTTGTATAAAATGCTGGCAAAACCTTCTGGTGAAAGAATACAATAAATGGCATTTTCTAACATAACCACTCTATCCCCCACTCCAATAGCTAAAGCTCCTCCACTAGAAGCTTCTCCTATTACTATAGCAATAATAGGTACTCTTAATTGTGACATGGTTAACATAGATCTTGCAATTGCTTCTCCTTGCCCTCTTTGTTCTGCACCTATACCTGGATAAGCACCAGGAGTATCTATAAAAGTGATAATTGGTCTATGAAATTTATCTGCCTGTTTCATCAAACGCATAGCTTTCCTGTATCCTTCTGGTTCAGGCATTCCAAAGTTTCTTTCTATATTTTCTTTTGCTTTTTTTCCTTTTTGTTCTCCTATTACCGTAACAGGCATTCCTTCTAGTGTAGCAATACCTCCTACAATTGCTTTATCATCTCCAAATTCTCTGTCGCCATGTAACTCTATAAAATCATCAAAAATCGTGTGTATATAGTCTAAAGCTTTTGGTCTTTCTAATAATCTGGCAAGTTTTACTTTTTCCCATGCAGATTTCATTTTTTATCCTCTCCTTATTTCTTATGCATTTCTAATAATTTGGCTAATGTGTGTTTCATTTCTTTTCTTTCTACAATTTTATCAATGAAGCCATGTTCTAATAAAAATTCTGCTCGTTGAAAACCTTCTGGTAATTTTTCTCCTATGGTTTGCTCTATAACTCTTGGTCCTGCAAATCCAATTAGAGCATCTGGTTCTGCTAAAATAATATCTCCTAAACTGGCAAAACTTGCAGTTACTCCCCCTGTTGTTGGGTCTGTTAATACACTAATGTATAACTGTCCTGCTTGATTTAATTTTGCTAAGGCTTCTGTAGTTTTAGCCATTTGCATTAAAGAAATCATTCCTTCTTGCATCCTTGCCCCTCCAGAAACGCAGAAAATAATCAATGGCAATTTTTCTTGAATTGCTGTTTCAATAGCTATGGTTATTTTTTCTCCTACAGCACTTCCCATACTTCCCATTAAAAAGTTTCCATCCATAATAGCCACTATTGCTTTATTTCCTTCTATTTCACATCTTCCACACGTAACCGCTTCTTGTATTTTTGTTTTTTCTTGTAATGTTTCTATTTTTTTTAAATATCCTTCAAATTGTAATGGATCTTTTGTTTTTATTTCTTTAGCTATTTCTTCAAAAGTTCCTTCATCTGCAATTTGTTTGATTCTACGTCTAGCTGAAATTCTAAAATGCTTTCCACAATTAGGACATACACTTAAATTTTTGTGAACATCTTCTAAGTATAAAATTTCTTTACATTTTTCACATTTTACCCATTTTCCAATTAGCATGTCAGAAGCTTTAACGTTTTTTCGTGGCTTTTCATCTACAACACTATCTAATTTTCTAATTTTATCAATAATCATTTGGTTCATTCCTTTCAGAATTATTTTCTTATGCTTGGCAAGTTAAATACTTTTTAGTATCTAGTATTAATTCTTGCATTAATTCATGTACACTTACAATCTTATCAATACGATAAGCATTGCTTCCACAAAAGATTAAGGCATTTTCTAAGTTTCCTTTTACTGCATTAATAAGTGCATTGGTAATACAATATGGTGTTTCTGCTGGTTTACAAGTTTTGATACATTGTAAGCATTTCGTAATTTTTGGCTTTTCTTCTTTTACTTTTTCTATAAAGCTATTTCTAATGGCTCTTCCTGGCATTCCTACTGGACTATTCACAATTTCAATATCTTCTTTTTTACAATTTACATAGGCTTCTTTAAATGCTAAAGAAGCATCACATTCTTCTGTTGCTACAAATCTGGTGGCCATTTGTACGCCACTTGCTCCTAATTTTAAATATTTAGCGATATCTTCACCTGTAAATATTCCCCCTGCTACAATTACAGGAATTTCTTTTCCTGTTTCTTCTTCTACTTTTTTCATTTCTGCTACCACTTCTCTAGTTATCTCTTCTAAATTAGGCTTTTTTGTGCTTTCTACTATTTTTCCCTCTTTTTCTTCTATTAGTTCGTCTAATTTAAAACCTAAATGTCCTCCTGCTTCTGGTCCTTCTATTACAATCATATCTGGTATATAGTTGTGTTTTGTTCTCCATAACTTTGTAATTAATTGTGCTCCTCTTGCTGAAGAAATAATGGGTGCTATTTTAGTTTTTGTTCCTTTTACGTATTCTGGCAAATCTTTTGGTAAACCTGCTCCAGAAATAATTAAGTCAATTCCTTTTTTTACTACTTCTTTTACCATTTCTGCATAATTATTTAAAGCACACATAATGTTAATTCCTATAATGCCTTCTGGTGCTATTTTTCTTGCTTCATCTATTTCTTTTCCTATGGCTCTTAAATTTGCTTCTACAGGTTTTTGATAAAAATCTGGTTCTTGAAATCCCATATCTGCCGTAGATATAATTCCAATTCCCCCTTCTTTTGCTACAGCTCCTGCTAATTTATGAGCAGATACGCCTACTCCCATTCCTCCTTGAATAATTGGATATTTCGATACT
>CALWZX010000059.1 GCA_944386125.1 uncultured Clostridia bacterium
CTGAACTACCACCTGAACTTCCACTTCCTGTTGTTGTTCCTCCTGAACTACCACCTGAACTTCCACTTCCTGTTGTTGTTCCTCCTGAACTACCACCTGAACTTCCACTTCCTGTTGTTCCACTAGTTCCATTTTGTTTGGCTTGTAATACTCTCGCCATATATTCTAAATTTGCTTGAGTTAATATTGATTTACGAGTTGAATTTAGAGGAAAATTTACAAATTGATTTACTTTATCATTATTTTTTTCTGCAATTAATTCTTTAAATACTCTTTCAAAAAGATTATTATTCATAATCTTATCATAATTAGCAAGAATCGCTACTTTTCTATCATTTAATTTCTTTACCGCAATATTACTGCTTTGTAATCCTGTTGTTCCTAAGGAAGGTAATAAACTAGGCACACTGGTTCCATTTATAACAGGATCAGAAGTAATTTCGTTGATAATATTATATAGTTCTATGGGAGATACTACTATATGTTTATTCGTAATATCATTTTTTACTGGAAACGATGCTTTATTTGAATTAGTACTTGTTGTCCCATTTTCTGAAGATGTTGTACTTCCTGAGGATGAATTATTGGAATTATTTAGTTCTGGATGTTTATTTTTTAATACTGTTTCTGCATGTTCTGCTATATCTAAAAAATAATTTGGATTTTCTTTATAAATATCATCTAAGTCATGTCCTCCAGTAGCTACCATTTCCACTTCTGTCAAACTTTTTGCAAAATCTGGATCTTTCATACACTCAGAATATGTAGATAAAATAACAATTTGCTCTTCACTTAATTCACTTATGTTTTGTAAAACCCTCTCTTTATTTTCTGGGTCTGAATAATAACCAGCATATATTCCTAAATCTTCAAAAATTTTACACATTTCATCTGCACTTACGGTAAGCTTTTCTCCAGTTAAAGGACTTGTAACTTCTGTAACTCTAGATGCGGCTAAACTATTATTGGATATAGATACTATTATACATATAAATATTGCAACTATTGATATCATAAGTATTTTTTTCTTTATATTTTTCATTAATTTTCCTCCTTTGCTAAAATTGTATACCAGCTATTAAATTAAATATTAATTCAATGAGTACTCCACCAACACCTAGAAACATGGCTCCTATCACGTATGGTATCATAGTCTTTTTATATTCTGCTTTTTCTTCGCTAGAACCTGCTATATATTTAATTCCTAGTATCACTAGGGTTACTACACCCGTTATAATTCCTATTATTTTGAGTGCCCCTACTATAATTCCTCCCAGTCTTATCAATGTGTCATTATTTCCCATTTCTCCTGGTTTA
The DNA here is from genome assembly GCA_944386125.1 of uncultured Clostridia bacterium. Taxonomy (GTDB): domain Bacteria; phylum Bacillota; class Clostridia; order TANB77; family CAG-508; genus UMGS1663. The sequence goes on from CALWZX010000059.1 coordinate 1,318, forward strand.
TATGCATCTGGATTGTCTGCTGGATTTGTTAAATCTTCTCCTTCTACACCACTTTCTCCTGGTCTAACTACTATTCCTGAAACTGTATATTCTGGAATCTCTATTGTTTCCATTTCTTCTATAGAAGATGGTCCAGAAAAGGATTCCTCGAATTTGGCATCTCCTCCTAATTCTACCATCCTTTCTTGTGCATCTTGTAAAGCAATTTTTAAGTATCCATCTTCTGCTCCATTATTTCTTATTTTATATTCATTTAAGTAGGCTATTGTTCTATCGATAAAATCTGCTATCTCTTCTTCTGTCTTGCTCTCAAATGTAGTATCTTCACTATAAATTCTTTCTAATTCTTCTTTTTCTTTATTAAATTCCTCTGTCTCTTTTTGGATGATTTCTTCTTCTGTTAATCCTTCATTTTCTGGATCTTCTTTAGATTGCTCTAATCCTTTTCTTATCTCATATTGGGAAGCAGCCGTTTTTGCCATCTCTTCAAGAACTCCAGTTTGATTAATAATACCTAATATTCGAGGTTCTCCTGTAGTAGCACTATCTATAGCAACAATTGATTGTACTTCACTTTTAAAATTGTTATCATATACAAATTTATTATTAATACTCTGTGGTACATAAGCAGATAATATTATTAACTGGTCATCTGTTAATGAATCATAGTTTCCTGGATCTGTTACCCATATTTGTCTTAGTGCGTCCAATACATCTTGAGGAGTAACAGTATATTCATTCCCATACTTATCTTTTATGTTAGTGACTAAATTATCTGCCCATACACAGGATGTTTGCATTACTGTTAATAATGTAAAAATAACTACTATTACAAAAAATAATTTTTTTACTCTTTTCATTCTTTTTCTCCTTCGCTAAAAACGTAATCCTGCTACTAATTTGAATATTAATTCAATCAATACTCCTCCAATACATAAAAACACAGCTCCTACTATGTAAGGAATCATTGTTTTCTTGTATTCTGCTTTTTCTTGAATTGTACCAGACATATATTTGATTCCTAAAATTACAGCAATTACTACTCCTGCTATAATACCTACTATTTTAAGTGCTCCTGTTATAATTCCTCCTAAATTTAATAAAGTAGCACTTTCTTCCATTTCTCCCGGTCTATATGCATCTGGGTCATCTGCTGGGTTTGTCAAATCACTTCCATTAATCCCACTTGTTCCTGGATTAATGACTATTCCTGAAACTGTATAACTTGTTCCCTCTTCCTCCTCATCATCGTCAACATCACTATTATTGTTTTCTCCATCAGAAGTATCTGTTCCATTAGAACCATTTCCACCAGATTCTTCTGTTGTTCCTCCAGAAGGAGCCGTTGTTCCCCCTTCTGTTGTGCCACCTTCTCCTGTATTTCCTTCTTCTCCTCCCGAAGTACTACTAGTTGGAGTTCCCCCTTTTTCTACAATTAATGCTTGTACATCTTTTAAATATTCTCCTACAATATAGTCTGACTCTCCATCAAAATAACTAGGATATTTTTGTCTATATTCTATCATTCTTTTTTCAATATCATATAAGTCTGGTAAGGTAACTCCTTGATTATTTTTAGCAAAATATCCTTCTTCTGCTAGCTTAGTTCCTTCATCTCTTATATCTAATTGATCTTCTGTTAAATCATCTTCTGGATGAGCCTTATCATCTTCAATTAATCCTAATAATCTATCATATAAGATGTTTAAGTTTCTATCTGGGTCTTCACTTCCATGTGTATCTTTATATGACTTATTGTATTCTTGTATTCTAGCTCGCATATCATATAACTCTTCTAATGTATGATAACTAGTCATGACTATTTCTAAGTCTTCCAATATTTTAATTTTATCTACTTCTAATTCTTCTGATTGCTGTCTCGTATTATACACATCTTTTGCATGAGAAGCTATTTCTTTGAAATAATTTGCATTTTCCTGATATATTTCACCTAATCCATGAGAAGATGGTCCCATGTTATCTCTTACTAATACATTCATAAATTCTTCATCATTTGTACAATCTTCATAAGTGGATAATACTATTAAATCTGCATCACTTAAATCATTCATTTTTTGCAAAACTTGTTCTTTATTTCCAGAGTCTTTATAATAGTCTATATGTATACCTAGATTTTCAAAAATATCAACGAATTTATCTGAAGTTACTTCCGTATTAGTCTGGGTAATAGTACTATATGCTTCCTTAATAGCTGAAGCATTTGAAATTGTAGTATAACTAAAGAAAAACATCATAGTTAGTATAATCCATATATATATATATTGTTTTATTTTTTTCTTCATTTGCATCCTCCCTACTTTATATTATAAAAGATTTTGTTTGCTAATTCAACCTATATTGACAAAATATTCTTTTATTTTCCATAATTTTTTGCATAAAAAAATAACCATTTCTTATTGTCGAATAAGAAATAGTTATTTTATTTTTCTATGCTCTTGGATGTGCTTTTTTATATATATTTTTTAATCCTTCATCTTGAAATTGCATATATACCTGTGTTGATGATATATCAGAATGACCAAGCATTGTTTGAATTGCTTTTAAATCTGCTCCATTTTGCAATAAGTGAGTTGCAAAAGAATGTCTTAACACATGAGGTGTAATATCTTTGGTAATATGTGCTTGTTCTTTATAATATTTTACTATTTTCCAAAAACCTTGTCTTGTTAAACGTTGTCCATTGATGTTAACAAATAAAGCTTTTTCTTCTTCACTTTTGATTAATATTGGTCTTGCATCTTGGCAATATTCTTTTAAAGCTTTTAGTGACATTGTTCCTAGTGGTATATTCCTCTGTTTATTTCCTTGATGACAATTAACAAATCCTTCTTCTAAATTAACATCTTCCACATTTAAGTCTATAATTTCTGAAACTCTCATTCCTGTTGCATATGCAAATTCTAACATGGCTTTATCTCTAGTTCCTTTTAAATCAACATCTTTTGGCTGATCTAAAAGAAGTTCTACTTCTTTTGCTGTTAATACGCTTGGTGCTTTTTTTTCTATTTTAGGAGACTGAATATTCATTGTTGGATCTTTTTTTATTTTTCTATTTTTTACCAAAAATTGATAAAAAGACCTAATTGAAGCTAAATTTCTTGAAATTGTTGATGCTTTTTTCCCAATTGTTTGTAAATATTGTAAATAGTTTTGTATATCTTCTTCGTTTGCTTTAGCATAATTTATTTTATTCATTTCTACATATTTATTAAAAAATATGATGTCTCTTCTATATGATTGTAGAGTATTATCTGATACTTTTTTATCATTTTGAAGAAAATCTAAAAAAAGTTTAATTTGTTTTTCCATTTTAGCTCCCCTATTCTTTATATTTTTTGTTATGTAGAATTTACATAAACCATATATGTTATATCAAATTACATAAGAAAAGTAAAGTGCTTTTTTAAAATTCTACAAATAATTTTTATAGATATTGTATAATAGCTACCATTAAATTGCTAGAAATATATGCTTCTACACAGGAAGCAATCCCTAAGCCAATTAACATACATAATGAGAAAATGGTATGTCTACATACTTCTAATTTTATATTTTCTTTTCTTTTATCCTTTGTAATAGAATTATATAATTTTTTTCCGCTAACAGCTATTGCTAAAATACAAGGAATAGCAATAATATTTTGCGAAAACATACTAGATATACTAAAAAGTAGTGCTTTTCCGTAACTCCATACTAGCAAAAATGGAAGATATGGTATAGCCAATACATAATCCTCTAGTAGCAACTATTCCATATACAATAGGTATTCCTACTACCGTTGATCCCATAAACCATAATATCAGTGCAAATATTAAATTACTCACTAATGCATTTTTTAAAACTATACCTTGGTCTATTGTATAATCTGTTTTTAAGGCTTCTATGAATTGTGTTAAATAATCTTGTATTTGCTTACTATTTGTTTCCGATACTTGATTAATAAGCATAACACCTAATACAATTCCTACTAAAAAAATAATTGAAATTGTGATGTATTCTTTTTTATTAGCTCCTATGTGACCTTTTACAATTTCAATTATTCCTATACTTTTGTTTTTCTTATGTTCCCTCATAATATTTCCACCTTTCTCTTAATGTTTTATACATAATGTCTATGCGAAAATATTATTTTTTAGAACTTTATCCTAATTTACTTTATGATATTTTTCCATACACTCCTCCTCCACCAGAGTGAATGTGCATATCTCCTTCTTTTGCTTTTATAATCGTTTTAGCTATTTTTTCTCCTACTACAGCTTCTAAATCATCTTCTGAAAGTTTATGTAAAATTGTCATTTCTGTTCCAAAATGCTCTAACAATTTAGCTGTTGTTTTAGTACCTAATCCTGGTATAAAGCCCAATGGTATTTGATAAATATAAGGAGGTCTATTAGCCGGGCTTTGAGAAACTTGCTTATCTTTAATTAATTCTATACGATCAAATACACCAAAGGTAACATTACTGCTTCCACATTTTGGGCATATCTCCACTGGCTTACTTGTTTCTATTGTTGTCTGACAATCATCGCAATATGTACGATGATATTTTCCAAGCTTTGGATCTAAACCATAATTAGCAATTATTTTTCTGCCTTCTTCATTTTTCAATGCTTTTATTACTTCACTAAAGGATATATGGTCTACATACATCTTATTATATTCTCTTGCAATTTTTGGTAAAGAATGTGCATCTGAGTTAGTAACAAAGGTTTTATTTTCTAATTCTGATATTTCATCTGCTAATTCTGTATCAGAACTTAATCCTAGTTCTACTGCAAATATTTTATCATATTTCTCTTTAAAAATATTCTGCAATCTATCTGTACAATTTCCATAATAACTCTTATGCGGAGTAAATATATGAGCTGGAATCAAGATTCCGTGATATTTTTCTACTATATCTATTAATTTATAACCTGAAAGGTCAGATCTTTGTGTACTTAAAGTTACATTTTTTACATGATGACTTAATTCTTGTGAAAATCCTTCTATATCTTTTAAATGTGGAAAAAAGCAAATATTATGTGCCGCTCCTTTGTGTCCATTTCTTCCTTCTTCTGAAGTTTCTACCTCACTGCCTAATAAAATACATACTTCATTTTTATAAATAATTCCTCCTTCAGGAATTTCATATGCTTCTCCTGTTTGTAAAAACTTTTTTATATCTTGTATAACATAAGGTGATGCACAATCTATAATTCCTACAACCTGAATTCCCTTTCTTTCTACACATTCTTTCGCAATGTTTGCAAAATTTAAACTTCTAGCTGCTGTAATTTTTATTGGCTTTCCTTCTTCACTTCTTCCTATGTGTACATGTAAATCTGCAAATATTTCTTTCATTTTATTCCCTTTCTGTATCTTGTTCATCTTTTAGCGGTTTGCGAAGGACTAATGTTTCTACATCTTCTAAATCTATGTGAATTTCTTCATCTGGTGTTCTAGATGCCTCTTCTATCATATCCTTTTCTTTTGTTCTTATTTGGCTCATAACATATTCATCTGTATTATATGCATTAATAATCTGCCTTTTTGTATCTTCTGCACTATTAGCTTCTTGTTGCATTTTTTCTAATGCTGGCATTAAACGGTTACTCATTATACATACACCTCCTGCATTTTATTAACAAATTGTTTAAATTGCTCTAAATAGTGATTATCTTTATCTTTTAAGTTACGATATTCAAGTAATACTAGTGCTTCATCTGGCTTAAATCCTGGTCTTTCTGGTCTATCTAATAATAAACCTCCATATTGATCTGCAAGCTCTAAAATATCGCTTTCTTTTTCTCTAGGGTTACTTCCGCTATAACGATTAACCTCCTCACATATTTTGCAAAATCTTGCATCGAATCCTAAACTCTCTAAATATTTAGCACCATCTTTTGCATATGACCTAATTTGTGTTAAGTCTGTAATTACCCCTTTTGCTTTTTTACAATTGCATAACAAACACGCAGTAATTACTAGATTTCTGTCAACATCTATATTCATAACATCCATAAATAATTTGGCAATTTGTGTTTTAAATACTACTGTTTTATCAAAGAAGATATCTACTTTTCTTTCTAAGTAATACATAATTTCCATTTTTCTTATCCAATCTGGTTCTGCAAGAATATAGTTTGCAAAGGTTTCTTCCATATGCTTTTCCCCCTATCGTTTCTTTTTCTCATTATATTGCATATTTTCTTGTAATTCAATAATGTAACAAAAATGTTATATTTCTGTAATATAAATGTAATAAAGAACTTAGAATAGCTAAGTTCTTTAAATAATTTTATAATTTCAATTTTTCAATTTGTTCTTTTAATCTTTCTATTGTTCCTGTATTATCTATAATAATATCTGCATTTTCCTTAAAAAATTCGTTATCATTTTGAATTGCAATTCTACTTTCTGCTTCTTCTTCTGAAATGCCATCACGTGCACAAATTCTTTCTATTTGTTCCTCTTTTTTGCCTAATACTGCTACAACTGTATCACAAATAGAGTCTAATCCACTCTCATATAGTAATGGAGCATCTATAACAATCATTTGCTTATCTGTAACATGACTGATTTTTTCTTTAATTTCCTGCACAATATATTCAAAAGTACATTGATTTAATTTTTCTCTTTTTTCATTATCGTGATAAATCATATTTGCTAATTTTTTTCTATTTAAAGCTCCATTTTTGTAAACAATATCTTCCCCAAAATGGTCAATAATCCTATTTAAATATAAACTTCCCTTTTTAGATAATTGTTTTGCAATTTTATCAGCATCAATAATTTCACATTTATATTTATTTTCTAAGTATTCACATACTTTTGTTTTTCCAGCTCCTGAGCTTCCAGTAACCCCAACAATTTTCATGCTCATCCTCTCCTTTTATTTTAATGTAATCATCCTATTCGTATAATCTTCATTTGCTAAAGATTCTCTCTGATATCCTAAAGTATATATATTCGTTGCATAAATATCTTTTTCTAGCATAGGTGTTAATATTCTATGATGATAATTTTCTAAGTATTTCTTTACAGATGTTATTATTTGAATTTTAGGATTCCTATTACATATTTCTGATAGCAATTCTTTTCCTCTTTCATTTACTGCTAATACACGTGTATATGGTATAACTTTTTTAGAATCTAACATATTTTTTTTGGTAATTCCTAATAGAGCATAAAGTAAAATTCTTTGTATTCTTGTTTGCGTAAAGCGTTTTGTTTTTATGCTATTTATTAAAGTTTCTATATTATTGCAAGAATTTGCTGCTTTTTTAATGGTATTTTCTAAACCTTCTGACACATCTGGCAAATCTTTTATTTGTTCTATTGTCATTTTTCTTAATTCATAAATGATTTCTTTTTCAAAAACAGTTATGTCTGAAACGACCCTTCCTTTTCTCATTTCATCTTTTAATAACATATAATTATTATATGGCATAACTTTTCTCATATCACTAAATTCTTCATGTAGTAACATTTTCCTAATCGCCGTACTACTTGCAAATTCATCTACAATTTTTTCTTCATGATAATATACTTTATTTCTTTGTATAGAAATAGGCGTTATATTGCTTTTTAATTTTCTAATTGCTTTTAAATATTCTATTGCTAAAATATTATTAGAGCCTGAAAGAATATTAGCATATCGCTTAATATCATTTAAATACATCATTAATGCATTATCTCTTGCTTTTGGATATGAAATTCCCTTTTGTAGCTCGTGTAATAAAATTGCCTTATATTCTTTTGGTTCATTAGCAAAAACAGTTACTATATTATTTAAAGCTGCAAAATCACTAGTCTCTGCTCCAAAAGATATATAGTCAATGATATTTAAGCTATCTAATATTTTTATTGCTCCTTCTGCAAAATTTTCTGCACTAGATATACTATAAATTGTAGGAAGCTCTATTACTAAATCAACTCCATTTTGCAAAGCCATTTGTGCTTTTACCCATTTATTAATTAATGATGTTTCTCCTCTTTGTGCAAAATTTCCTGTAATAACAGCAACTACGTGTGTGGCACCTGTTCTTTTTTTAGATTCCTCTATATGGTATGCATGTCCATTATGAAATGGATTATACTCTGCTATTATCCCTAAAACAGTAGCCATATTTTTTCCTTCTTTCTTTACTTTATTTCTTGCTAATTTTCCCTCATATTGATATAATAACATAAATTGACAAATTTTACAATGAGAAAGGAAAAAATATATGGGAAACAAACATATTATTATTTATACAGATGGTGCATGTTCTGGTAACCCTGGTCCTGGAGGTTGGGGATCTATTTTAATGTTTGGAGAGCATAAAAAAGAAATTTCTGGTTTTCAAGAACATACTACCAATAATGTTATGGAACTAACTGCTGTTATAGAAGCTTTAAAATTATTAAAAGAACCTTGTGAAGTTGAAATTTATAGTGATAGTGCTTATGTGGTTAATGCCTTTTTGCAAGGTTGGGTGGCTAATTGGTTAAAGAGAAATTGGAAAACAGCTGATGGGAGTCCTGTTAAAAATCAGGAATTATGGAAAGAACTCTATGAGTTTACCACGATTCATCAAATGACCTTTCACAAAGTAAAAGGTCATGCCGATAACCAATGGAATAATCGTTGTGATGAGCTTGCTCGTAATGCTATTCTTAAGAATAGTTAAAAAAAATTATAACTGATAAAAAACTATTGATCAAATATTGTATCAATAGTTTTCCTTTTTTATTCCATTGTTTGTGTTAACATCTAAATTTGCTT
>CALWZX010000060.1 GCA_944386125.1 uncultured Clostridia bacterium
AAAATATTGCAAGCCATTTTTGCTGCTATATATACATGTATTTTTATTTATAGTTTTCCTATTTTTAATTTAAATTTGTGAAAGGAGCATTCGTATGGAAAGAAATGGAGATTTTAATCCTAATATGAATAATTTTTCTTATGGTTTTTCCCCTTATGGAGGAGGCTACCCTCCTTATAACTGTTATGAAGGGATGAATGGAATGGATCCTTCTAATGGTGAATTTGATTTTTTTAATCCTATGATGCAGTATGAACAAGGCTATATGTACTATAGGTACTTGTCACAACAATTAGAATATAAAATTAAGTGTAAAGAATATGAAAAATTATGTGGAAATTCTAATACACGAACTACAAATATGGGAGATAATTTAAAAAAATAAATTTTAGCCTACTTATAAATGATAAGTAGGCTTTTTACTATTTTTTTCTTATATACGTAATAAATTCATAATCTAAATTATTTTGTTCATTTTTGATTCCTTTTTTTCTTTCTACTTCTTGCCAAACATCTTCGCTAATTTTAGGAAAGAAAGCATCTCCTTCAAAGTCTTGATTAATTTGAGTAACATACATTTTCTTTACATATGGCATAAGAAGATTATATATCATAGCACCACCTATAACAAATGCCTCTTCTTCCCCTTCTATATATTCTTGGATTTGTAATAAAGAGTGTACAACTTCTACTTGTGAATCTTTTATATAGAAATCTGGATTTTGACTAAATACAATATGTTTTCTATTAGGAAGTACTCTTCCTAAAGATTCAAAAGTTTTTCTTCCCATGATAATAGTATGTCCTGTTGTAAGCTCTTTAAAATGTTTTAGGTCTTCTGGTAAATTCCATAATAATTGATTATTTTTTCCAATAATATTGTTTTTTGCTTTTGCTACTATAATACTTAACATTTTCATTTCTCCTTACTATTTATATTTTGCCAAATTATAAATAGGCTTAATTAGTTTGTTTTGTATACTATATATCATTTTTTTATAAAACACAACCAGTTTTAAATATTTTTTATATTTTCAAAGTAGCCCAAATTATGCACTATATTTGCTATTTTCCTTTATTTGTTGTATAATTTTATTATAAAAAATTGATAAAGGAGTGTATTTTTATGTCAGATGGACAAATATGTTTTTTGCATGAATACTGTACTAATTGCCCTTTACGGAGAGAATGTTCCATAAGACCTTTATTCTATTCTGAACAAGAATATGCTAATTGGAAACAGCATACACTTGACTCTACAAAGAGGATGGCTCATCTATTAGGTTTTCCGCCTTCCTCTATTGAACCTGGCACATCTCTAGGTTTAAAGATGATGGATAAACGAAGAAGCAAGGAATTAGAATTGCATCCCATATTCTCACCTTATTAACACTTCTTTTTGACCAATAAGTACTTTTATTGGTTATTCTATTGGCTCCTTTCTCGAAAGAGTTAGGAGCTTTTTCATTGAAAAAAATAGAGGGGGCTTGAAGCCAAGCCCCTTAAGCAACCCCCAAGCGTTTTTTTGCCCAGTCCACAGCCGAAAGTTCATCAGCTGTTAACATTGTTGCTTCTTTAGAAACTTCCAGCATTGCTTTCGCAATACTTTCTAATTCCTTTGCCTGCAGAACCAGGTTGCCATCATTTCTTTCATAAAGTTTCTTTTCTTCCATTAATTTCTGCAGTTCTTTCATCATATTGCCTTACCTCCTTGGGTTTATTATTCATGTTATATTATTATACCATATATATTATAATTTTTCAAATCTTATGCTTTATTGTCATATTTTTCCAAATACTCAATAGCATCCTTCATTGTCTCTATGTCATCTTTAAAACGTCCTAATCCTGTATTACAACTATCACATATCCAAGCACGAGGTTTACCAGTTATATGATTATGATCCAAAACAACTTTACTTGTAATACCTGGAATAGTCTTTTTTTTGCATACAGGGCATTGCCATACAATATATTTTGGCTTTATTTTTTCCCATTCTTGTTTATCTTTCATGCTAAGAGCTTTTCCATCTATTTCCTTTCTGCAATCTACACAAGACGGCCTTCTAACACTACGATTATTTTTTCCATTTTGATTTTTATCAAATAACTCTGTTCTTAATAATCTATTACATCTATTGCATATTTTATATTCAAAACTATCTCCTGTCAAAAATGGATCAAAATATTTTACTATCTCTTTAGAAACTGGTATTGGATTATCTTGTGTAACAAATGCTACTATTACATTTTCATTTTGTGTACCTTCTACTATTCCAATTTCATTTTTTTTAATTATTGTATCATTATAAAATATATCTTCTGTAACATATATAAATTTATTTTCCATTATTCTTACCTCATATTCATACATCAATATTTAAAGTCAAAAAAATCTTTTAAAGTTATATTAAGTGCGTTACATATCTTCTCTAAATTCACTATGGCAATATTTCGCTTACCATTTTCAAGGCTTGTAATATAAGTTCTATCTAATCCACATAACTCAGCAAATTTTTCTTGGCTTAAACACTTTGCTGTTCTTAATTCTCTTATTCTTTTTCCAACTGCATCTTCTATCATTTTATCCCTCTTTTCAATTTTATATTATATGAATGTGACTTATTTATCAACCGAATTTAAGTCACATATTTTTTATATATTATATTGAAAAAAAAACGATTTATGTTATAATTCTTTTGGAGGTTTTGGAAATGGATTTAAATCAAATAATTTGTGAAGATTGCGTATCTTTTATGAAAAAAATAGAAGATAATTTTATAGATTTAACTGTAACATCACCACCTTATGATAATTTGCGAGATTATAATGGTTACAGTTTTAATTGTGAAGATATAGCAAAAGAATTGTATAGAATAACAAAAAAAGGCGGTGTTGTGGTTTGGGTAGTTGGAGACAAAATTGTAAAAGGAAATAAAACCTTAACTAGTTTTAAGCAAGCCTTAACATTTCAAAGTGTTGGTTTTAATGTTCATGATACGATGATATATAAGAAGAAAAATACACCTTTTATGCGCTCAAATGCTTATACCAATTGTTTTGAATATATGTTTGTTTTTAGTAAAGGAGCTCCTAAAACATTTAATCCTCTAAAAGAAAAAACCGCAAGAAATGGATTTGAAATGTTAGTATACAATAAAAAATCTGACGGAGTAAATAAAAAAGTTCTTGGAGAATTAAAAAAAGAAAAAACTAAAACCAATATATGGGAATATGCTGTTGGACTAGGTGGAACAACAACAGATAGAATCGCTTTCAAGCATCCTGCCGTTTTTCCGGAACACCTAGCAGAAGATCACATTTTAAGTTGGTCTAACAAAAATGATATAGTTTTTGATCCTATGTGTGGAAGTGGAACTACATGTAAAATGGCATATTTAAATCAAAGAAATTATCTTGGATGTGATATATCTCAAGAATATGTTGATATTGCAAAACAGAGAATGGAAGATACTATTTCACAAAAAAAAGTAAAATAAACTGCTTTGAATGAATTAAATCAAAGCAGTTTATTTTTATAACTACTAAAATGGTGGAGGCGAGCAGAGTTGAACTGCTGTCCAATATTTTTTCCATAATTACTTCTACAAGTTTAGTTTATTCTTAAATTTCCCATTATACTTCATGAATAAACAAACAAAATATAACAGTAGCTACTTAAATACCCACTATTTTCGTAGCAAAAAATAGCTTTGTTTCCTACTAAGTCATCGCTTTATCTAAAAACGTAGGCATTTTTAGTAAAACGTGCCGCTTTTATTAAGCAGCAAATGCTAATTCTTTATTATTATCAGCGTTTATTTTTAATTCTGCTTTTTTTAAGTGGCCGAAGCAGCCATCCACTACTTGCCATAATTACTTCTAAAATACTGTCGAAACCAATTACGCCCCCATGTGACTATATTTTATTATACTCTATTTCTTATTTATATGTCAATGTTTTTTATTGACAGTTACTTTTGGGTTGTATATAATACATATAAATTTATTTTATGGAAAAAATATTTTTATATTACTATACAAAAAGGAGGATTTTTTATGACACCACATAATGAAGCAAAAAAAGAAGATATTGCCAAAATTGTTATTACTCCAGGAGACCCTCTTCGTGCTAAATATATTGCTGAAAATTTTTTAGAAAATGCTGTACTTGTTAATTCAGTAAGAGCCATGTATGCTTATACAGGCTATTATCATGGAACACGTGTAACGGTTATGGCATCTGGAATGGGAATGCCAAGTATGGGAATTTATTCTTATGAGTTATTTAAAATTTATGATGTAGATTATATCATTCGTATAGGCTCTTGTGGAGCTTATGATCCAAAACTTTCTTTATTTGATATTGTCCTTTCTGAAACTTGTTTTTCAGAAGGAAATTATGCTTTAACTTTTAATAATGATAACTGTCATCTTGTAGATTCTGATAAAGAATTAAATTCTATTATTATGCAAACAGCTCAAGAAAAAAATATTCCTTTAGTTGCTGGGAATACTCTTTGTACTGATTCTGTTGATTTTTATATGACAGATGTTAAACAATTTCTAAGAAGAATTCCTCAAGATTTTCACCCTATTAGTGCTGAAATGGAAGCTTTTTCTTTATTTTATAATGCACAACTTCTTCATAAAAAAGCAAGTTGCTTAATGAGCGTTGTTGACTCGCAGTATATTGACAAAGTTGCTACAGCTGAAGAACGTCAAACAGGTTTAAATCAAATGATTACACTTGCTTTAGAAAGTGCTACTCATATATAGAAAAAGGAACATATATTTTTATGTTCCTTTTCTTTTTATATCTTAAGTCTTTTATAATTTCTGTAATCTTTCTACTGTTGTTTTTAGCATTTCTTGATACTTTTCTAATTTTTGTTTTTCTTCTTGTACTTTTTGCTCAGGAGCTTTATTGATAAAACCTGGATTTGAAAGCATTTTATTTGCTCTTTCTACTTCTGCTTCTAATCTTTTCTTTTCTTCTTCCAATCTTATCTTTTCTGCTGCAATGTCTACTAATTCTTCAAAAGGAATAAATACTTGTATATCTTTTGCTACTACTGTCATTGCATTTTGTGGAATTCCTGTTTGATCTTTTTGTACTACTATTTCTGAACCATATCCCATCTTTAATAAAAAGTTTTTACAATTTTCTATTACATCTTGTTTTTCTGTAACAAACATTAATTTTGCTTTTTTATTTGCTGGTACATTCATAGTTGCTCTTAAATTTCTAATTCCTATTATAATCTCTTTTAATTCTTCTACTATGGTTTCTTCTTGCATAAAATTCCATTTTTCTTGATATTGTGGCCATTTTGCAATCATAATACTCTCATCATCATGATATAAGCTCATATATATCTTTTCTGTTATATACGGCATAATAGGATGTAATAATTTTAAAGCATCTTTTAATACGCGATTTAACGTCCATATAGCTTGTTTTTTGGTTGTACAATTTTCATCATATAAACGAGTTTTAACTATTTCAATATACCAATCACAAAATTCATCCCATATAAAGTCATAAATATTTTGTGCAGCTACTCCTAAGTCGTAATGATCTAAATTTTCTGTAACTTGCTTAATTACATGATTTAATTTGCTAATCATCCATTTGTCTTCATAACATAAGTTTTCTGGTAATTCTTCTTGTTTTATGAAATCTTCTTCTATGTTTGTTTTTTCAATATTACTTAATACAAATTTTGAAGCATTCCACATCTTGTTTGCAAAATTTGCTGCAGCTCCTAGTTTTTCTGGCATATAACGAATATCATTTCCTGGTGTTATTCCTAATATTAAAGAAAATCTTAAACTATCTGTTCCATATTCATCAATTATTTCTAATGGATCAATTCCATTTCCTAAACTTTTAGACATTTTTCTTCCTTGACTATCTCTTACAATACCATGGATAAAAACATCATGGAAAGGAATTTTCCCAGTATGTTCTATACTAGAAAATATCATTCTTGCTATCCAGAAAAAGATAATATCATAGCCTGTTACTAATACATCAGTTGGGAAGAAATATTGAAAATCCTCTGTTTCTTCTGGCCAACCTAAAGTTGAGAAAGGCCATAAAGCAGAACTAAACCATGTATCTAAAGTATCTGCATCTTGCGTTAAATGCGTACTTCCACATTTTGAACATTTTTCTGGTTTTTCCTCTGCTACCATTACATTGTCACAATCGTCACAGTAATACGCTGGTATTCTATGTCCCCACCATAATTGTCTTGATATACACCAATCTTGTATATTCTCCATCCAATTGTAGTAAATTTTATCAAATCTTTCTGGAATAAAACGAATTTCACCTGTTTTAACAGCTTCAATGGCTGGTTTTGCCAAGCTTTCCATTTTTACAAACCATTGCTCTGAAATTTTTGGTTCTATTTTATTATGACATCTATAACATTTTCCTACATTATGTGTGTAATCTTCTACTTTGATTAAGTTTCCTGATTTTTCTAGCATTTCTAATACTTTTTGTCTTGCTGCCATAGCATCCATACCTTCTAATTCAGGAACTAAATCTTTCATTCTTCCTCTTTCATCAAATACTTCTATAATCTCTAAATGATGTTTTATTGCTGCAGCATAATCATTAGGATCATGAGCTGGTGTTAATTTTACTGCTCCTGTTCCAAATTCAGTTTGCACAAAGTCATCTGCAATGATTGGTATTTCTTTATTCATAATAGGTAATATAACTGTTTTTCCAATAACATCTTGATATCTTTCATCATCTGGATTAACTGCAACACCTGTATCACCTAACATAGTTTCTGGTCTTGTAGTTGCTACAATAATATATTTATCTTCTCCTTTAATTGGATAACGAATATACCATAGATGTGTTGTTTCTACTTCATATTCTACTTCTGCGTCAGAAATAGATGTATTACAATAAGGACACCAGTTAATCATTCTTTTTCCTTTATAGATTAACCCTTTATTATATAAATTAATAAATACTTGTTTTACCGCATGAGATAATTTTTCATCCATAGTAAATCTAGTTCTTGACCAATCACATGAACAACCTAATTTTTTTATCTGGTTAATAATGGTATCCCCATATTCTTTTTTCCAATCCCATGCTCTTTCTAGAAAGCCTTCTCTTCCAATATCTTCTTTGGTAATTCCTGCTTCTTTCATTTTTGCTACTATTTTTGCTTCTGTAGCAATAGCTGCATGGTCTGTACCTGGAATCCAAAGAGCATTATATCCTTCCATTCTTTTATAACGAATTAGCATATCTTGTATAGTTTCATCTAAAGCATGCCCCATGTGTAATTTTCCAGTAATATTAGGTGGTGGCATAACAATAGTAAATGGCTTTTTGGTATGATCTTCACTTGGTTTAAAATATCCTTTTTCTTCCCAATTTTGATAAATTTTTTCCTCAAAGTTTTTAGGATTAAAGTTTCCTTCTAAATTATGTTCTGTTTTCATTTTTCCTCCTATTCAAACTTAAATAAGTTTAACCCAATTTCTTCATCAAAACGTCTTTCTACATGTCCTGGAATAACATAAATAAACATTTCACAAGTAGCACTAACAATTGCCTTATTTAAATGTCCTCCATATACTTTGTTTTCCACATCTCCTGCACTTAAGTGGATATGTTCATATAATTTTCCCTCTTTTGTAGTAATACTTCCTGTTAATGAAACAATTTCAAAATCTCCCTTATAATTACTTGCATAATATTTTTTCTCTTTTGTATTGAATAATCCTACTTGAAATTCTCCTATTGCACCTAATGCATTTACATTCGCTAAAGTAACATTTTCCTTTTGGCATATTTCTTTCATTTTTTCAATAATTTCTTCTCCTTTGTCAATTCTTGCAACAATTACATTTTCAAATCTTCTATATTCCATATAAACCCCTCCTAAAAAATTTTTATATAAAAAAACTCCCCCTAGCTATAAGGGCGAGTTTTTTCTCACGGTACCACCTTAAAATATAAATTATAACAATTTATTTCTTAGTTAGCTTATAACGTAGCTTACACGTATATACTTACTTTTTTCACTATATCTACAAAAAAGCTACCTTCAGTAGTTTTTCTATAAAGAAGCTTTCAGCCTATGACTTCTTTTCTCTTGTTAGAAAGTTTTCTACTTACTCCTCTTTTTTCTTGTATTTTATATTATGTGTGTATCATACCATATTTTCAATTATTTTGCAACTATTTTGCTAAAATAATGATAACTCCTCCGATAATCAATAATGCAAAGCCTACAATTTTCATTGTTTTTACAGCATCATTTCTATCTCCAAAACTAAACCATTTCTCTGTTATCTCTCGAGCATCAAATATTAAAATGGCACTAACTGCTAACAATACATAACCTAATATTGTTATTATTATTTTCACAATTTCCATATTTATACATCCTTTTATATTTCTTTAAAAAATTCTACTGTAAATTTACACTCATATTCTTGTTTTGGTGGCAAAAGTATAATGTCTTCTTTTTGTCTAAATACTCCAGTAGAATGAATCGTATCTGCTGTTGTTTTCCATGGTTCTATACAAATAAATGGAGCATTTGGTTTAGACCAAACTCCTAAATATGGGAATCCTGTAAAGTCTACACTTAACACTTTTCTACCTGTTCTTTTATTTTTTAAAGTAATAATATGTGATGTTAATCCTTTCATTATGATGGCATCATTTCTAAAAGAATTGGCATCCAAAGGAATCACTTTTTTATTTTGTATTATATTTTTTGCATATTCGGTTCCAATTAATCCATCTACTAAATATAAAAAGTGAATTTTTTCTTCTTCTTCTTCAAATTCCAAATAGTAGTTACCTTCTTGTAAGTCTTTTAGATTGATTTTAAAAGCAGGATGTCCTCCTATTCCAAAAGGCATATCAGTACTTCCTTCATTAATTACTTTATATATAGTAGTTATTTTATTTTCATCTAATCGGTAAGTAACATATAAAGAAAAATGGTATGGATATTTCTCCAATAGTTTTGGGGTACTTCTTAATACATAAGAATGAAAATTATCCAGTTTTGTAATTGGTTCAAATTCCATATCTCTTGCAAAACCATGTTGTGATATTTCATATGTTTTTCCATTCATAATGGTTTGATTTTTTTTACATTTTCCTACTGTTGGAAATAATATAGGCCAATGTCTTTTCCAATATATTTTTCCATTGCTATCTACGCAGTTTTCTCCTTGGTGTATTCTTTCTTCTCCATCTAGCTTAAAACTTATTAGCTCCGCACCGAATTTCGAAGTTAATATTTGCGTATGCATATTCCTTCGTCCCTCCATTATTTTATATGGTATATCATATTGTTTTTTTATGTAAATGTCAAGTATTTCGGAAAAATTGGGACGAAAATTTACATGATTGGTATTACTACTGGTCTAAATCCTCCTCCATAATCACTACCTCCATAAATTCGATAAAAATAGAATCTACTAGACTCTTCGGCATTCCAATAAGCACTTCCCTGTTCTAAATAGGTATATTCTTGTCCTAAAAAATAAGTATTTCCATTTTCCCATGAAGTAGTTCCTATTCCTGCAGTAGAAGTTTCTCTTATTCCATCTCCATATATCTTTGTATTTTTTACATAATTCGCTTTGCTAGCTATATTGAGATTTTCTTTATTCATTTCTATGTCTATATTGTCTGCATCGGTATCATGAGGATATACCATTGTGTATTTTGTACTTGCTGTTTTTAATATATTACCATTATACGCTATAGATTTTCCATAATCCCATAAATGTTCATTTTCATTTGCTATATAAGATGTTGTTCTTTCGTAACATCCCCCCGTTAGATCATATACTCCTGTTATAT
>CALWZX010000061.1 GCA_944386125.1 uncultured Clostridia bacterium
AAGAGTCATTAAGAGATAATATGACAGATATTGAAGTAGCATTAACAGATTTAGGAGAAATAGCGACAAGAGAACTTGCAAAAGAACATAGACCTTATGGATTAAAAGCAAACAGAAAAATAGCAAAAATGGGTGGTCATACAGCAAAAGTTGCAAGAGAAGATTTAGAAAAAAATTTAGGTAAAACAGTTATTAGTAATTCAAATGCGTTAGATTATAAATATTTAGAGACAGATAATTTAGATAGTAACAAAATATTGAGAGAAGGAAAAACGATTAATTATAGTTATGTTATGGGAATTGATAATATAGATAAACTGCAAGAAAATAATTTTGAAATAAAGTCTTATGGAAATAATTATGGAATTTCATTTTCAAGTGATAAAATAGAAATGTTTGAGAATTTTATTTTTGAGACATTACAAAATGGATTTTGGAACGAATATTTAGGTAAAGAAAAAGTTTTTATTTTTAAATTTAATGATGGAAAAATTAAAAGATATGTTCTAAATAAAGAAAATGAAAAAGAAATACTTGATTTGTGTCAAGAATTTGCAGATTGTAAGTTTGAGTCGATTGATAAAATGTTAAGAGATAATGATTTTTATGCAGAAACATATTTTAAAAATTAATTTTATATAAAGCAAGGGGAAAATAAATGCAATGTGCAAGAATGTATCCCCTTGTTTTTCAATTTATTATGCTATTGATTTTTACTAAAGTATAGTAATAAAAAGCAAAGAAAATGTTTTATATCTCAATCTTAGGCTGATATTTCTCAAGCCACATATTAACTTGGCAAAGATATGCCATAAGTTGTGGACCTGTCATCAACTGACCAAACCATGGTCTTGTAAAAGCTGAGCCATTGGTATTTAAAATTTCTAAAATATAGTTGCGATTTAATAAAGAATTAATTGGAGCATCTTTATTATCCATAATTTTACTTAGCATTTCTTTTACACATTTACAATAACTTGGATTCCAAGTCTTAGGATAAGGACTTTTCTTTCTATCTACAATTTCATCTGGAAGAATTCCTTTCATTACATAGCGAAGCAATCCTTTTTCTCTTCCTTTTAGAGCTTTCATACTCCATGGAATATTCCATACATATTCTGCTAATCGATAATCACAGAAAGGAACTCTAATTTCAAAACCATTATACATAGCCATTCTATCAGAACGATCAAGTAATGTTTGCATAAACCAATTTAGTGTCAAGTGAGATATTTTCTTCTTTTCAATTGTTTCCTCATCATCAGTTTCTCCAATAGAACAATCTTGTAGACTTTCTTGATAACGAAAATCAATATAAGATTGTAGGTCTACTTTTTTGGCAATATCTTCTGCTAATAGGTCTTGACGTTCTTTAATAGCAATAGACCATGGAAATGTATTACTATTTAAGGCATCTTCTCTAAAGAACCATGGATATCCAGCAAAAATTTCATCTGCACATTCTCCTGTTAAAGAAACTGTGGCAAAAGGTTTTACTTTTTTACAAAATAATAACAATGAAGAATCTACATCTGCCATACCAGGATAATCTCTAGCAAGCATAGCATCTTCTAAAGCAGATGCTAGCTCTGGAGTATCTAATACAATAGCTGTATGTTGAGAACCTAATTTCTTTTGCATAATGTCAATATAGTAATTATCTGAGTTTGGCTGAAAATCTGTCTTATGAAAATGTTTATCATTATCTACATAATCTACTGAAAAAGTATGAAGTGGTGGCAAACCATTTTCTTTGCAATAGTTAGAAGCATACAAAGAAATAATGCTAGAATCCAATCCACCAGAAAGGAAAGTACATAAAGGCACATCTGAAACTAATTGACGTTTAATAGAATCTTCTAGTAGATTTTTTACAATGTCACAAGTAGTACCTAAGCTATCTGTGTGAGGTTTACTTTCTAAATGCCAATAACGTTTTTTATGTAGGCCATCCTTATTCCAAATAGCAAAATGAGCAGGCGGTAGTTCGTAAATATCTTTAAAAATTCCGTTTCCTGCAGTATGTGCAGGACCTAATCCAAATAATTCACAAATTCCTTCTTTTCCAATTTTTACTTCAATACCAGGATATTGAAATAAGCTTTTAACTTCTGAAGCAAAAATAAAAGTATCATCAAAAATCGTGTAATAAAAAGGTTTTATGCCAAAATGATCTCTTGCAACAAAAAGCTCTTGCTTGCTAGAATTCCAAATAGCAAAAGCAAAAATTCCATTTAAATGAGAAACAACATCATATCCCCAAAAAGCATAGGATTTTAATAATACTTCTACATCAGAATGTGTAGAAAATGTAAATCCATTTCGTTCTAATTCTTCTCTTAATTCTTTGGTATTGTAAATTTGTCCATTATAGGTTAAGCAATAGTTATTTTCATGATACTGTAACAACATAGGTTGTTTTCCACCTTCAGGATCAACTACAATTAATCTTCTGTGAGCAAGTAAAGCATGTTCGTCATAATAATTGTTATGTTCATTTGGTCCACGATGAGTAATAGATTGAGACATATCAGAGAGAACATGCTGATATTTTTCTGTATTGATATTTTGTTTTAAATTAACAAAACCAACAATTCCACACATAGAAAAACTCCTTTCTAATTGTTAAACTGTAATATTATATGCAAAAAATAAAAAAAGTTGAAAAAAATAAACTTTTCAATATAAATCTGTATCTAATATAATAGCAAAACAAATGGAGGAAAAGATGAAAAGAAAACATAAAAAAAATAAGTTAATGATGACAATAATACCAATTGTAGTGATATGCATTTCAGGAATTTTATGGAATAATTGGACACAAAATGCTAAGCAAAAAGAAGAGGTAAAAAAAGAAGAGATGCAAAATCAGCAATATAACGTAATTTCTGAATCAATAGAAAAAACAGAACCAGTTGAAAATACAGATTCTTCAACTATAGAGAATACTATGGTCTTAGAAGAACAACAAGACCAGCAACAAGAACAATCACAAAATCAACAAGTTGTCTTTGATGAACATGTAGCATTTATAGGTGATTCTCGAACGCAAGGTTTTATAATGTATACGAATTTAAAAGATGTTATAGATTATTCATATGTAGGGCTAGCAGTAGATACAGCTATTACCAAGCCTTTTGTAAAAACAGATGATGGTAATAAAATAACGATATTAGAAGATATGAAGAGTCGAGAGTTAGAACGAGTATATATTATGTTGGGGATTAATGAATTGGGATGGGCTTATCCAGAGGTGTTTAGAGAAAAGTATTGTGAATTGATAGATAAAATAAGAGAAGTACAACCAAATTGTAAAATATATGTACAATCTATTATCCCTGTAACTAGTGAAAAATCAGAAAATGATGCTATATATAATAATACCAATATTAATAATTATAATCATTTAATAGAAGATATGGCAAAATCAGAAAATGCTACCTTCTTAAATGTAGGATCAATTTTGGTAGACAGGACAGGAAATTTACCGAAGGAAGCAAGTACTGATGGTATACATATAAAAAAAGACTATTGTTTACAATGGTTAGAATATTTAAAACAAAATGTATAGGAGGAAACAAAATGGATGGAAAAATGGACAAAATTGTGGCTATTATTTTAATAATATTAGTAATAATGGTAGGAGCAATGATTTACCTTGTAGAGAGTACAGGTCAGGAGGAAGAAACAACGATTATCTCTATTCAGGATTTAGCTAGCAAATTAAAAGATGAAGGAGAATTTGATGATTTGTTAGAGACAACATCAAAAGAAATTATTTTACAAGAATATGAGCTAGAAGAAAATATGATTCAAGATCTAGTTACATATCAAGGTAGTGGAGCATCTGCTGAAGAAATATTAATTATAGAAGCAAAAAACAGTCAAAATGTTAGTGATATCAAAACACAAATAGAAAAACATTTACTAGAAAAAGAAGAAGCTTATGCTAATTATCTTCCAGATGAAGTTAAAAAAATTCAAGATAAAGTATTAAAAATAGATAATAATTATGTTATATTATGTATATCCAAAAATTCTGATAAAATAAAAGAAATCATAAAGGAATATATGCAGGGAAGATAGGTGTTATGGGTGCTTACTAGAACAGAAGAAATACTGATTGAATATATAAAGAAAAATCAAAAAAAATTATATAAAGTGGCTTATAGTTACGCGAATGATGAAGAAGCAGCTTTAGATATTATGCAAGAAGCAATTACAAAATCATTAGAGAATATTTCTCAAATAAAAAATGAAAACTATATAACAACATGGTTTTATAGAATATTGATTAATGAAGGGTTGCAATATATAAGAAAAAATAAAAGAATAATAGAATGTCCACTAACAGAAAATGAAAGAGATTTTTCATTAGATGTAGAAAATAGAATTGAATACTTAGATGCATACTCTGTAATACAAAATTTAAAACCCAAAGTAAGAACAATCATCATATTAAGGTATTTTGAAAATATGAAAATAGATGAAATTGCAAAAATTTTAAAAGTAAATACGAATACTGTGAAATCACGATTATACAAAGGATTACAAGAATTAAAAGAATGTTTTGAAAGGAGGGAGAAAAATGAATAAACTACAAAAAGCTAAAAAAGCATATGAATCCATTAATATTCCTAAAAATTTAAATCAAGTGATTGAAAATGCTTGTGCTCGAAACAGGTATAAAAAAGAAAATAAGAAATACGTTCCGGCATTTGTGGGAACCTTAGCAGCTACGTTTGCTGTATTTGTAGCATTAATTAATGTAAACCCGTCTTTTTCAAGGGCAGTAGAAAATATTCCAATTTTAGGAGAAGTAGCAAAAATATTTACTTTTACAGAGTATCATGAAGAAAGTGATACGAATTTAATAGATGTACGAATTCCAGCAATAGCTAATACAGGTAATTCCGACTTAGAAAATAGAATTAATTATGAAATACGAGCAAAAATGAATGAAATTATAGAAGAGGCAAAACAAAGAGCAAAAGAGTATCAAAAAGCAGTATTAGAGACAGGAGGAAGCCTAGAAGATTACCATCCTATTGTAATTAATATGGATTATGAAATTAAATATTCGGACAATAAAATCATTTCTTTTGTAATAACAAAAAGTGAAACTTTAGCTTCTGCATATACTGAACAGTATTTTTACAATATAGATATTCAAAATGGAAAAGAATTGAATCTGAGGGATGTTTTAGGAGAAAACTTTAAGCAATTAGCAGATGAACAAATTACAAAACAAATAGAAGAAAGAAAGAAAAACTCAGACAATAGCTTTTTTGACGAAGAAATGGGAGGATTTTCGGGAATAAAAAACGAATATCAAGATTTTTATATAGATAAACAAGGAAATGTTGTAATAGTATATCCAAAGTATACTATAGCACCAGGATATATGGGAATACAAGAATTTTCTATTGCACACTTTATATAAAAAATAATCGTCAGCTGAAAAATATGTGCTGGCGATTATTTTTTTGTTAATGAGGAATACGCTGTGCAATTATGCACATTTCTTTTTGATTTTGTTCTTGATAAGCTTTTGAAAAATCGGGAGATAACTTACAATTGGGAAAATCTAAAAGTTGATGAGAAAATCCTTCTCTTCCTAGGAAAGCTGCTAAAACATTTTCAATAGCATAACTTTGTTTAGAAATTTGCAATTGATAGCCTTCTGCAATTAGCTTATAAAGATATTTATTTAGCATAGCTCGAGATGGTTTTTTGACTGTTTTGAGTTTCTTTCTTAAAGTTTTAGAATCAATAGAAAAACTTTGGCAGTCAAGTAAAATACTCTTTAGGTGAGAACTTTCTTTGTTAGATAATAACTCTTTTACCCAATTATAGTTATCATATAGTACAGAAGAAGCCTGAAAGAATTGCACAAGAGATTCTTGCACAGAAATTGTTATTTTGTAATCCCGGTACTTCTTGAAAGCAACATAAAATTCTTCACATGCTGCTTTAAATTCCTCTTGTAAGATTTGTTGCTCCTTATCATTCATATTGGATAATTCCTCCCATAAATAAGATTTAACAAGTATTATAGCATATGAGAATAAATAAAACAAGGAGGAAAATTTGCAATTGTAATATAAATGTAACAAAAGTGTAATAAAAAAATAATAGAATTAATAGATAAAATCATATATAATAAAATATACAGAATAAGGAAAACTAAGAAAAAGGAGAAATTGAAATATGAACTATGTAAGAAAAAATCATGCAGTAACCTTAATAGCTCTTGTGCTAACTATAATCATATTACTTATATTAGTAGCAGTGAGTATGACAATGTTATTAGGTGAAAATGGATTAATCACAAAAGCTATACAATCAGGAGAGCAAATGCAAATTGCATCAGGTAAAGAAGAAATCGATTTACAAGTATTAGGAATGATTACAGAAAAGGCAAGCCAAAATGAAAGTTGCACATTAGAATATATTAAAGAAAACCTACCAAGTAAATTAGAAGATTTAGGAATAGTGGGAGAGAAAGGAAATCCTTTAAGTGCTTTTTATGCAGAATATAAAGGGTATGAATATGAAGTAAATGCACAATATATAGTAACATATGTAGGAAAAGGAGATTACAAAGAAAAACCAGATATTAGCTTAAGCATTAATCATATAGAGACAGGAGTAGAAAAAGTAACCATTGAAGCAGTAGCGAGTGTAGAAGAAGGAAACATAGAAGAAATTGAAATGCCAGATGGAAATAAAGTATCAGGTAACACAGCAAGTTTAGAAGTAAATCAAAATGGAGATTATACTTTTATTGCTACAAGTGATAGAGGAAGGGTTACCTCTAAAACAATTAGCATAAGTAATATCAAGCAAGAAGGAATAGATTTAACAGGGCTAATAACAGGAGAAGATACACATAATCATATATATGAAACAAAATATGATGATACTCAGCATTGGGAAGAATGTATTATATGTGGAAATAAACAGAATATAGCTAACCATCATAAACAGACTATAGGAAATGCGGCGACTTGTGATGTATATGTAACTTTAGGACAAGAAGTATGTACTGATAATTGTGGATATAGTAAGCAAATAGAGAGATTAGAACATATACGTCCTACAAAGATTAATTGGCAGAATTATAAAAGTAAAACACATATAGCTTTCCAATGTGAAAGATGTGGTGGAGGTGGAAGTAACTCTTTATCACAAGAACACAGATTTAATATTAATGGAAAAGTTATGACAGTAAATGAAATGATACAAGCAGGAATCAATGTACATCAATATGCGAGTTTAACATGTACAATATGCAAATTGAGCATTCCATTGAACAAGCATACATTTTATTCTAACACTTGCTATTTATGTAATAAAAAATATGGTCCAGATATCAATTTTAACATAGCAGAAAATACTATAGAAAATGGAATAGGAAAAATTAATTTAGTAAATAATACTACACAATATGTATATGCTCAGGTAAATACAAATGGAAGAACTTTTACACAAGTAACAGCAAGAAGCTTACAAACAGGAACAAATTATAATGTGGGAACACCACAATTGGTAAAACAAGAAGGAAATATATGGACATATAAAATACCAATTTCATTAATAGAAAATAGCAAAAATTTAACTGAGCCATTGATAATATTGATGGATTGGCATACTAATTTAACTGTTGGAAGTGTGCTAGATGGATATACTATAGGAGATGGAACAATAAGAGCAGAGGCTCAATTTCAAGTAATGCCAACCAATATAAAACCAATCATTAGTGAAATACAAGAAATAGACGAAGAAACATTAGGAGATTGGGTAATAAAAAAGAAATTAAAGATAAAAGGAACTGCACCAAAAACAGAAATAGTTTATATTTCTATGTACGATGCAGATGGAAAAACTATATTTGAAGATGAAGCTACACAAGTAGTTAATGGAAACTATGAATATATATCTAATTATGGATTAGAAGCAATAGAAGATACCAACTTTACTATAAAAGTAAAAGATGCATTTGGTAATGTAGGAGAAAAACAAATTACTTTATCACATGTAGATTCACAAGCACCAACTATCATTTCAGAAAAAGAATTTAATACACAGTGGAGTAAAAATAAAGAAGTAGAACTAGAAATAGAAGATAAAGGAATTGGAGGAGTACAAATAGCATTTAATAATGCTAATGCATATGAAAATACAGAAGAAAAAGAAGGAAAATATATTAAGAGATATAACTTCTTAGGAGATATTTATCAAGATATGCAAGCAGCTATTTATTTAAAGGATAATTTAGGAAATATTACAACAGAAAAAATAACAATAGGAAAAATAGATGGAACAAGCCCAACAATAACCAATGTTTCAACAGCTAAAGAAGGGGAAAATACAAAAGTAAGCATAGAAGCAAATGATATAAATGAAAAATTAGGACAAGAAGGATCAGGAATAGCAGGTTATGCCATAACAACAAGTAAAGAATTACCAATAGATGCATTATATAGTAAAAGCGGAACAATAACTGTAACAACACCGGGAACATATTACATTTATGTTAAAGATAATGCAGGAAATTTAGCAGAAAGACAAGAAATTGTAATAGAGTAATACTTTATACAGAAAATTATAAAAAAAAAAAAAAAATACTACACAAATAAAAATGGTTGTGATAGAATAAGAAAAAACGTAAGAATGGAGGAAAATACAAATGAGTACAAACAGATTTGTTTTAAATGAAACTTCTTATTTTGGTAGAGGAGCAAGAGAAGTGTTAGCTCAAGAAATAAAAGAAAGAGGATTAAAAAAAGCATTAGTTGTAACAGATAAATCATTATATGAAGTAGGTGTTACAGCAAAAGTTTTACAAGAATTGGATAATGCAAAAATTCCTTATGAAGTTTATCATCATGTAAAACCAAATCCAAGTATTGAAAATGTAAACGAAGGATTAAAAATATGTAAAGAATCTGGTGCTGATTTTATTATTGCAGTAGGTGGAGGTTCATCTATTGATACAGCTAAAGCAATTGGAATTGTAATGACAAATCCAGAAAGAGCAGATGTTGTTTCACTTAATGGACAATCTAATACAAAAAATAAAGCAATGCCAATCATTGCTTTACCAACAACAGCAGGAACAGCAGCAGAAGTTACAATTAATTATGTTATTACAGATGAGCAAAAAGAAGTAAAGATGGTATGTGTAGATCCACATGATATTCCAGTACTTGCTATAGTAGATACAGAACTTATGGAATCTATGCCAAAATCTATTGCTGCATCTACAGGAATGGATGCTTTAACTCATGGAATAGAAGGATATATTACAAAAGCACATAATACTATGTCTGATATGTTTGCTATGAAAGGAATTGAACTGATTTATCATAATTTGGCAAAAGCAGTAAATGAAAAAGATCCTATAGCAGTAGAACAAATGGGATATGGACAATATATAGTAGGAATGGGATTCTCAAATGTAGGACTTGGAATAGTACATTCTATGGCACATCAATTAGGTGCTGTATACGATACACCACATGGACTTGCTAATGCTATATTATTACCAACAGTTATGAGATTTAATGCAGAAACAAGTTATGAAAGATATAGAGAAATATTAATTCATGCAATGGATGTAGATGCAACAAGATTTACTAAAGAAGAAGTAATTAATACATTTATTGAAAAAATTATTGAA
>CALWZX010000062.1 GCA_944386125.1 uncultured Clostridia bacterium
CCAGATGAATGTGTTGCAATTGGTGCAGCTATTCAAGGTGGTGTACTTTCTGGAGATGTAAAAGACTTAGTATTACTAGATGTAACACCATTATCACTTGGTATTGAAACATTAGGTGGAGTATTTACAAAATTAATTGAAAGAAATACAACTATTCCAACTAAAAAATCACAAGTATTCTCAACAGCAGCAGATGGTCAAACTAGCGTAGAAATTCACGTATTACAAGGTGAACGTGAAATGGCAGCATATAACAAAACATTAGGAAGATTCCAATTAACAGGAATTCCAGCAGCCCCTCGTGGAGTACCACAAATCGAAGTTACCTTTGATATTGATGCTAACGGAATAGTACACGTATCTGCTAAAGATATGGCAACAGGAAATGAACAACAAGTATCTATTACAGCTTCTACAAACTTAACAGATGAAGATATTGATAAAGCAGTAAAAGATGCTGAAGCTCATGCAGAAGAAGATAAAAAGAGAAAAGAAGAAATTGAAGTAAGAAATAATGCAGAAAGTATGGTATACAATTCAGAAAAAACAATTAATGATTTAGGAGATAAAATAAGTGGTGAAGAAAAAGCAAAAGCAGAAGAAGAAATTGCAAATGTTAAGAAAGCTCTAGAAGGAAAAGATGTAGAAGCAATTAAATCTGCAACTGAAAAACTAACAACAGTATTTTATTCTATCTCTGAAAAATTGTATAACCAAGTACAACAAAATCAAAATGCTAATGCACAAGGTGCAAATGATGCAGGGGCAGAAGCAAACAATGCAGGACCAAATGTAGATGCAAATGGTAACGTATATGATGCTGATTATAAAGTAGAAGATGATAAAGATAATAAGTAAAATTATTGGGAGTTAGAGAAAACTCTAACTTCCAACTTTTAAGTCATAACAAAATCTTGGGGAGGAAAAAATGGCTGGAAAAAGAGATTATTATGAAGTTTTAGGAGTAAGTAAAACAGCAACAGATGAAGAGTTAAAAAAAGCATATCGAAAGCTTGCAAAAAAGTATCATCCTGATGCAAATCCAGATAATAAAAAAGAAGCAGAAGCTAAATTTAAAGAAGTCAATGAAGCCTATGAAACATTGTCTAATCCAGAAAAGAGAAGAATGTATGATCAATTTGGACCAGATGGACCACAAGGATTTGGCGGTGGCGCAGGAGGATATGGCGGTTTTGGAGGACAGAATGGATATTATTCTTATACTACCTCAGGTTTTGATGGATTTGATGATTTAGGAGACATCTTCTCATCAATATTTGGAGGCGGTTTTGGAGGTTCGTCAAGAACAAACAAGACAGGTCCTGTAAAAGGAGCAGATTTGAAAGCAACAGTAGATATTACTTTTGAAGAGGCCTACACAGGAGTAGAAAAAGAAATTGTTATAACTAGAGACGAAATATGTCCAACTTGTCATGGAAATAAGGCAAAACCAGGAAGTAATATATTAACTTGTAGTGTATGCCATGGAACAGGAACAATTAAACAGGTACAAACTACTATTTTAGGACAAATGCAAACACAAAGAACATGTTCTAATTGTAAAGGAACAGGAAAAGTAATTAGCGAACCTTGTGAAACTTGTAGAGGAAAAGGAACAGTAAGAAAACAAGCAAGAATCAAAGTGAAAATTCCAGCAGGAATTGACGATAATCAGACTATTGTACTTCGAGGAGAAGGAGAACCTGGTGAAAGAGGAGGAACAAAAGGAGATTTATACATAGTCGTTAGATTAAAGAAACATAGTATATATACAAGAAGAAATGAAAGAATTTTTTGTGATATTCCTATTACTTTTACACAAGCAACTTTGGGAGCAGAGCTAAATATTCCAATGGTAGATGGTACAACGGAAAAGTATAAAATTCCAGAAGGCACACAAACAGGAACATCTTTTATCATTAAAAATAAAGGATTTAAATCGGTTAATGGAAATTATCAAGGAGATTTTGTATTTACTGTACAAGTACAAATACCAAAAAGACTTACAAAAGAACAAAGAGATTTACTAACAGAGTTAGCTAAAACTATGGGAGAACAGCCACCAGTCAAGAAAAGAGGATTTTTTGGATAAAATCAATGGGATATATTATAAAAAAATAGTATATCCTATTTTTTATTGCATTTGCCAAGTGGTTTTGGTATAATGAGACAAAGAAAAAATGGGGCCAAATAAAAAGGAGGCCATGTAATAATGGATTTATTACAAAATATAGGAAAACAAGTAAAAAATGTAGATGAAGAATTAATGGAACTATTAGAAGAAAGGTTAATAAAAATGGAACAGGAATTAGTAATAGATAGATTTGAAGCAGATGTAGCTATTTGCGAAGAAAGAAATACAAAACAAAAAATTGAAATTTATAAAAAAGATTTACCAAAAGGAGTAAAAGAAGGCAGTATATTAACTTTTCAAGAAGGAAAATATCAGTTATCAGAAGAAAGAACAAAGCAAGTGCAAAACAACATACAAAATAAAATGAAACAAGCATGGAAAAAATAAACAAATGTAAAAAATAGAGGGAAATATGCCAAAGAGAAGAAAAAAGAGAGTTGTAGAAGTTATCCTAAGCATTATTTTTATATCTATAATTAGTGTATTAGGATTAGGAAAAATTAATGAAATAAAACCAGATTATCAGGAAAACGTAATATTAGAAGGAAATGCAGATAATTTTTTAAAAATATATTTTTTTGATGTAGGACAAGCAGATAGCATTCTTATTACACATAATAATGAAAATATATTAATTGATGCAGGAACTAATGAAATGGGAACAACAGTAGTAAAAAAATTACAAGATTTAGGAATAACTAAATTAAACTATGTTATAGGAACTCATCCACATGAAGATCATATAGGAGGATTAGACGATGTTATTCAAAATTTTGAAATAGAACATATTTATATGCCAAAAGTACAAACAAATATGAAAACTTTTGAAGAAGTATTAGATGCAGTAATAGATAAAGGAATGAAAATAGAAACACCTAATGTAGGAGATGGATTTGCAATAGGTGAAGTAAACTGTGAAATTATGCAGTGTGGAACAGGAACAAAAGAGGAACAAGAAAATTTAAACCTATCTTCTATTGTATTAAGGGCAACTTACAAAGAGCAAAGTTATTTATTTATGGGAGATAGCGAAAAAGAAAACGAACAAGCACGCAAATGGGAGAAAACCAATGTATTAAAAGTAGGGCATCATGGTTCATCTACTAGTACAAGTGAAGAATTTTTAAAGCAGGTTTCACCACAAATTGCTATTATATCTGTAGGAAAAGATAACAATTATGGACATCCTAGTGATGAGATAATAAAAAGATTAGAACAAGAAGGAATTAGCATTTATCGAACAGATGAAAAAGGAACAATTGTCATTACAAGTGATGGAAAACAAAATCAAATCTCATGGGAAAGAAAATAGGTAAAAAATATGGCCAAATATTATATTGAAATTAATGGAAAAAAGATAAATGTTATTCTACGTAAATTTAAGAATACTAAAAAAATCAAAATCTTTTTTAGAGAAGATATATTAAATGTAAGCATGCCTTCTAAGGTTACGAAGGCACAAGTTATTGGACTGCTAAAAGAAAATGAGCAAGCTATTTATAAACAATATTTAATTATGGAAGAACAAAAAAGAAAAAAATTAGAAAAACAACATAAGTGGGCGACAGGGGAACAAATTTCTTATTTAGGAAAATTGTTTCTTATACAAACTATTCAAGATGAAAGTTATAAAAAAATACAAGTACATATTAATAAAGATGAGGAAAAAGTAATCATTCAAATTCCAAGTCAGATGCAATTAGAAAATGATGAGGTAAGAAATAAAATTAGAAAAAAAATCAAAGAAAAATTCCAAGAAGAAACAAAACAAATAGTAGAAACAAGACTACCTTATTGGAGTAATGTTACAAATATACAGTATAAAGACTATCAAATTCGAGACGCAGTAAGTAAATTTGGAAGCTGTGCACCTAAAATAGCAAGGCTACATTTTAGTGGTCGTATTATTATGTTGCCAATGAATGTAATAGATGCTATATTAGTACATGAATTATGTCATATAGTATATGCTAATCACAGTTCTCAATTTTATCAATTAGTGAAACAATATATACCAGATTATGAGAATGTTGCATTATGGCTTAAAAATAATGGAAATATAATTGTTTTCTAAAAGAATATAAATATCATGCCACTATAAAAGCATTAAGAATGGCAGTCAAGAAACTTTTGTAGAAATTCTAAAAGAAATTTTATACAAAAGCTTCTTTTTATTTTCTATCCCGGATTCTTTTATAGTGGCTTGATAGAGAAAAATTGCTAATAATAATTAGAAAGTCTCACTTTCAAATCGAGAAAAAACGCTATTATCAGAAGCAATGGTATTAGCTTCATTCTCTGTTAAATAACCATTTTTTACCATACTATTAAGTACTTGATGTTGTCGTTGTCTAGCAAGATCTAAATTTTCATAAGGTGAATATACAGAAGGAGCATTAGGAATACCAGCAAGTAATATGCATTCAGCATCAGTCATATCTTGTACTTCTTTGCCAAAATATCCTAAAGAAGCTTCTGATACAGAATAATATCCATTTCCAAAATAGCAGGTATTTAAATATAGCTCTAAAATTTCTTGTTTAGAATATTTTTTCTCTAAATCAAAAGCGGTAAACACTTCAGCTATTTTTCTTGTAAACTTTTTTTCCTGAGTAAAATACATATTCTTGGCAAGTTGCTGTGTTATGGTACTACCACCTTCAACTAAACGAAATGCCTTTATGTTATTAACTACGGCTCTACCAATAGCAATAAAATCTATTCCAGAATGTTCTTTAAAACGATGATCTTCTACAGAAATAACAGCATTTTGATACATCTTAGGCATAATATCAATAGGGGTGAAATTTTCTTTTTGTCGAATTTGGCTTACTTTTTCTTCAAGGGGAGTTTCGGAGATAGCATTTTGATACATAGAGTAGCCTCCACCAATTATTAATAACAAGATGCTAAGGATAATTAAAACTGAAACCAATACAACTTTTTTAAAAACTTTCATATCCTCATCCTCCTTTATTATCATTATATACAATATTCGACAAAAGAGAAATTGAAAAACATGACAGAAGACTTACATTTTTGTAATAATTAACTGTACAAGTTAAAAAAAAGTGATATAATAGGAAAAAACAAAGAGGAGGATAATATGATAAATAGAAAACAAGCTTTAGAATTATTAAAAAAATATAATCAAGAATCTTTTCATATATTACATGCATTAACAGTAGAAAATGTAATGAGAGTATGGGCAAGTGAAGCAAAAGAAGATGAAGATTTTTGGGGAATAGTAGGTTTATTACATGATGTAGACTATGAAAAATTTCCAGAAGAACATTGTAAAAAAGCTCCAGAACTATTAAAGGAAATTGATGCCCCAGAAGAAATGGTTCATGCTATTTGTTCACATGGATATGGAAGTTGTACAGATATAAAACCAGAAAAATATATGGAAAAAGTATTATTTGCAACAGATGAACTAACAGGGTTAATATGGGCTGCTGCAAAGATGAGACCTTCTAAAAGTACAAAAGATATGGAAGTTTCTAGTTTAAAAAAGAAATTTAAAGATAAAAAATTTGCTGCTGGATGTTCAAGAGAAATTATCCAAAAAGGAGCAGATATGTTAGAAATGGACTTAAATACATTATTTGAAAAAACAATTTTAGCTATGAGAGAAGGAGAAGATAGTATTGCCAAAGAAATGCAAGAAGGATAATGCTATACAATGTTATTATACCTATGTTACAAAACTAGGAATTGTACATATAGAACAAAAAGATAATAAAATTACAAAAATAAAGATAGAAAAAGAGGAAGAGCTTATAAAACATATACAAAAGAAGGAAACAGAATTAATAAAAAATACGTATCAGCAAATAAAAGAATATTTAGAAGGAAAACGAAAAGATTTTCAAATTCCTTTAAAGCAACAGGGAACAAAATTTCAACAAAAAGTGTGGAATGTATTACTTCAAATTCCTTATGGGGAAACAAAAAGCTATAAACAAATAGCACAGGCCATTGGAAATCCAAAAGCATGTAGAGCAGTTGGAATGGCAAACCATAATAATCCTTATATAATTGTAGTACCATGCCATAGAGTTATTGGACAAAATGGCAAATTAGTAGGCTATGCAGGAGGATTAGATATAAAACAGCAATTATTAGAAATAGAAAAACAGGGGTGACCCTGTTTTAATTTTTCCATTCAATTTTATGAAATACCTTTTTTCCTTTTTTTAAGATGGCATAATTTTCTGAAAATTGTTTTCTAGAAATCATGTAATTCACATCAGTTATTTTTTCATCATTTAAAGAAATACCACCCTGCATAATTAATGTTCTAGCTTGTCCTTTAGATGGAGCAAAACCTATTTGAATCATAGCATCTAAGATAGAAATAGTTTCATCTTTTATTTCGGTAGTTGGCATGTTCTCTAAATTGCCTTCTCCACTAAATAAAGCATTAGCAGCTTCTTCTGCTTTTCTTGCTTCTTCTTCACCATGAATTAATTTAGTAATTTCAAAAGCAGCTTTCTTTTTCGCTTCATTGATTTTCTCATCTTGCAAGCTAGATAAACGATTTACTTCATCCATTGGTAAGAAAGTAAGAAGACTTAATACTGTTTTTACATCTTCATCAGCAATATTTCTCCAATATTGATAAAATTCATAAGGAGAAGTTTTATTAGGATCTAACCATAAAGCACCTTTTTCCGTTTTTCCCATTTTCTTTCCTTCTTTAGTAGTAAGAAGTTTAAAAGTTAATCCATAGGCATCATGATGTCCAATTTTACGAATAAGTTCTACTCCTCCAATAATATTAGACCATTGATCATTACCACCCATTTCTAATTTACAATGATATTTATTATGCAAAACTAAAAAGTCGTAAGATTGCATAAGCATATAACCTAACTCAAAAAAGGTAAGACCTTTTTCTAATCTTTGTTTATAACATTCAGCTGCAAGCATACGGTTAATAGAAAATAAAGAACCAATATCTCGCATAAACTCTACAAAATTTAAATTTAAAAGCCAGTCAGCATTATTCACAATAATAGCTGCATTATCACCTTCAAAACTTAAAAAGCGAGAAAGTTGTTTTTTAAAACACTCTACATTGTGATTAATTTCTTCTCTAGACATCATTCTTCTCATATCTGTTTTACCAGAAGGATCTCCAATAGTTGCAGTTCCACCACCAATTAAAATAATAGGTTTATGTCCAGCTTTTTGCATTTGAGAAGCTACCATCATAGATACAAAATGTCCTACATGCAAACTATCGGCAGTAGGGTCAAAACCTATATAAAAAGGAACAGACTCTTTTTCTAATAATTTTTTAACTTCATCTTCATCTGTAACTTGTTCTATGTAGCCACGTTCTCTTAAAATTTCAATAATATTTGACATTCTGATTCCTCCTTTTTATTATTCCACATTATTTTAACATATAATGTAAGAATTTGCAAAATGTTTTTAGGATAATTCCTAAAAATTATTGACAGTTTTACAGAATAAAGGTAAAATAATATAGGAGACAAAATATATTCTAAAAAATAAAGAAAAGAGATATATATTATTGTACATTGAAAATTAAATAAGGAAAGGTGGATGATTATGGAAATAGTAATCAATATTGCCATTTTTCTAATCTCAGCAGTAATTTTCACCTTTGTGGGTATTGTTATTCGAAAAAAAATAGCAGAAACAAAAATGGAAAGTGCTGAAGCAGAGTCAAAACGAATTATTGAACTTGCAAATAAAGAAGCGCAAAATATTAAAAAGGAAGAAATCTTTAAAGCTAAAGAAGAAATTATGAATAGCAGAAAGGATTTTGACCAAGAGGTTAGAGAAAGAAGAGGCGAAATTCAACAACAAGAAAGACGTTTACTACAAAAAGAAGAAAATCTTGAAAACAAACTAGAAAACTTAGAGAAAAAAGAAAGAATTATTAGCAGTAAAGAACAAGAATTAGAAAAACAAAAAGAACAATTAGAACAATTACATGAACAAGGAATACAAGAATTGCAAAGAATCTCAAGATTATCTGTAGAACAAGCTAAAAAGCAGTTATTAAGTGAAGTGGAAAAGCAAATAACAAACGAAAAGGCAACATTAATTCGAGAATTAGATCAAAGAGCTAAAGAAACTGCAGAAAAAAATGCAAAAGAAGTAATTAGTTATGCTATACAAAAATGTGCAGCAGATCATTCTCAAGAAACAACGGTATCTATAGTTTCATTACCAAATGACGATATGAAAGGTAGAATTATAGGTAGAGAAGGAAGAAATATAAAAGCTTTAGAAACATTAACAGGTATTGATTTAATTATTGATGATACTCCAGAAGCAGTAGTTATTTCAGGATTTGATCCATTAAGAAGAGAAATAGCAAAAATGGCTTTGGAAAAATTAATTAATGATGGAAGAATTCATCCTGCAAAGATCGAAGAAATGGTAGAAAAATCAAGAGAAGAACTAGAAGCTATCATTAAAGAGGAAGGAGAAAGAGCAGCCTTAGAAGCAGGAGTTAATGGATTACATCCAGATATTATTAAATTATTAGGAAAACTAAAATATAGGACTAGTTATGGTCAAAACGTGTTAAATCACTCTATAGAAGTATCTCACTTAGCAAGAATCATGGCAGAAGAATTAGGATTAGATCCTAAAATAGCAAGAAGAGCAGGTTTATTACATGATATAGGAAAAGCTTTAGATCATGACATGGAAGGAACACACGTTGAAATTGGTGTTGAAATATTGAAAAAATATAAAGAAAATGACTTAGTTATCAACGCAGTACAAGCACATCATGGAGATGTGGAACCTAAAACAACAGAAGCGGTACTTGTACAAGCAGCAGATGCTATTTCGGCTTCAAGACCAGGAGCAAGAAGAGAAACTCTAGAAGCATATATAAAAAGATTAGAGAAATTAGAGGAAATTGCAGATTCATTTGAAGGGGTAGAAAAATCCTTTGCTATTCAAGCAGGTAGAGAAGTAAGAATTATAGTAAAACCAGAAAAAATATCAGACAGTCAAATGACTTTACTTGCAAGGGATGTAGCAAAAAAAGTAGAAAATGAAATGGAATATCCAGGTCAGATAAAGGTAAATATCATTCGTGAAACTAGAGTTATAGAGTATGCCAAATAAATAAAAAATATCTCATAAGAAATTATGAGATATTTTTTTGTTTGCAGACATAAAAAAATAGTGATATAATTCTTCTAGAAAAGCAGAAGGAGGGTATACTTATGAGAGAGCGGAAGCAAAATGAAGAAA
>CALWZX010000063.1 GCA_944386125.1 uncultured Clostridia bacterium
AATTATATTTACAAGCATTTGCATTTTGTTTTTCATACCGTGTGAATAATCTTTTAATAATCTATCTCTATCTTCTTTTTCTATTTTCATAAAGTCAAAGTATTCATCTATTGTTTTTTCATTTTTTATTCTTTTTTTATTGATATCAATAAAAAACTTTAAAAATTCTCTTGCTGTTAAAAATTCTGGCACATTTGGTGTAGATAAAACATACCCTACATCTTCTGCTTCCATTTTTCTTTTAGAATTGTCATCTTCTATATAAAATTCTCCCGCATCTATATCCATATCTTCATTTAAGCAATTAAAAAATGTTGTTTTCCCTGCTCCATTTCTTCCAAGTAGTCCATATATTTTTCCTTTTTCGAATTCAAAATTAATATCTTTTAAAACTTCTTTTTTTTCAAAACTCTTTTTTAGATTTTTTACTACTAATTTCATACTTTTCTCCCTTATTATTTTATATTAGATTACTCCTTCAAAAGAATACCATATATTTTTAAATTATTCTACTTATTTCTTAAAAAATTAACTACTTTTATATAATTTTATTTACAAAAATTTTAAATTTATATATAATTTTTATATAAATTGTTTTTGGGGGATGCAAATGAAATATTTAAAATACTTTTTTAGA
Organism: uncultured Clostridia bacterium; assembly: GCA_944386125.1. GTDB lineage: Bacteria > Bacillota > Clostridia > TANB77 > CAG-508 > UMGS1663. The sequence goes on from CALWZX010000063.1 coordinate 638, forward strand.
AAAATAATAAAAATAATCAAAGGTGTAGTTAGGCGATTATTTCCTTTTATATTTTTTATACTACTTATTTTTTTATACTTGGTATCTGAAGGTTATACTTGGGAGGATTTTGGTCTTGATGGATTTAGTTTAAATCCTAATGATTATTGTAATTTAACAGACATTGCCTATACTGCAATATTACATGATGATCCAAATGGAAATGCTCGTGTAGAAATTACAGAATATCTAACATTTGATGTACATGCAGGTTCAAAATCTAATACTTATAAAGAATTATGGCGAGAACTGCCAGAAGAATATGTTGATGGGTTAAAAGTAACATATGATGTTGAATCTGTTACTCAAATTTTGGACAATGGGCAAGAAATACCGTATTTAGAAACTTCTAAAATGTATTGGGAAGATTCTGATTATACGCAAAATTCAACTATGCGTTGGCATCATAGTGATGGTTCAGGAATATACCCAGATAATGACGAATCTTTGTTAATATACATTCCGTGGACATATAGAGAAAAAATGACTTTTAAAATTGTATATTCAATGAACAATGCAGCATTAAAATATAACGATTGTTCAGAGTTGTATTTGGCTATGTATTCTGGAAATACTATTACAAAATTAAATTCTTATAAAGCTCAAATTCTTATTCCTAATGAAATAATGCCTTCTACTTACTACGCATATACGTTCGGAACAGCAAATGGTAGATTGCCTTATACAGAATCTGATTACGTGAATCCTGGATACCATACATTTTCAATTAATTTAGATAAATCTGATTTAAAATTCAATTATCATAATCGTTATATAGAATTTTGCTTGCTTGCCTATGGCAATGATAAACATCTTTTTACAAAATATGCACCTAATAATAGATATTCAGATGAAAATGTTTTAGATGAATGTATTGCAGAAAATGAATACTATGAGACACAAAATCAAAAATTTAACACCTATAAAATAATATTATTAATAGCATCCATCATTGGTTCTATTTTGTTAGTATATAACGCAAGACAGAAATATAAGAAAACTAAGGAAAAATATAACTTGTATAAACCAGAAGTAGATTATGATTATTTTAGAGAAATACCTAGCGACTTAGATCCTATTTTTGCATCAGAGTTAGTATTTATGAAGGACCCATTTGATGAAAACAGAGAAAAACAAGAAGAATATGCAGCAGTTTTACTTAGTTTAATAAGAAAAAAATATGTTAAAATTACTAAATTAGATAATAATGCTGACTGGAATAATGCAAATACAGTAATTTCTCTAGAGCCTATACGTACAGATTCTTCAACTCCAGATTTTACTGACTCTCCTGATTATTCACCAGAACCTATTGATACAACAATAAATGAAAATACTGGTGATACTTTAGAGCCACTTACTACTTCTGAAAGACTTTATTTAGAATTGTTAGAAAGACATTCTAGAGTTTATCATAATTCAATTACCATAGCAGAGTTACAAAAATGTATCGATAAAGATTATGTATATACCAATTCATTTGTAAAAGATATAGAAAAGAAAGTGGTTCTAGAAAGTGGTGTAATGCAAGGATATTTTCAAAGTGCAGATTATGATTTACCTAAAAAAGAACTTACTCATATTGCTAAATCAAGTCTAATTTTAGGATTACTTTTATTAATTGTTGTAAATGGTATTTCTTATTTTACACCTATGGCACTTAGCTTTGGAGCATATACTATTTTTGGTATTGCTTGTTTATGGAAATATTTTTATTTAACTTCAAAAGCAAATAATTTACTTTTATTCACACAATATGGAGCTAACGAACAAGCCAAATGGTATGGGTTATATAATTTCTTAAATAGCGATACTTTAATGAATGAAAAGGAAGTTTATGAGTTGCCTTTATGGGAAAAATATTTAATTTATGCAACTGCTTTTGGTATCTCTGAAAAAGTTATAAAAGCTATAAAGATACATGCAGTAGAATTAAATATTGATAATAGTCCAATATTAAATCATCATTTTTATATTTACTCAAGTACGTTTCATAGAACCTCTAGAGCCTTAGGTCGTTCTATTCATACCTCTTCAAGAGGTGGTGGATTTAGTGGACATGCTTATGGTGGTGGCGGTCGCGGAGGCGGAGGAGGCGGCGGAGGCCATTAATAGCTATATCATAAAAAGAAAGAGTTTTAATACTCTTTCTTTTTATTGTAATATGTCTTTTAATTGTAAGTCATTCAATTTAATATTTAGATTACGTTCTATTTTTTCTTTGCTAATGGTTTTATAAATCGTTTTTGAAATATATTTCTCTGCAAAATTAATAATTTCTTTATATTCCTTAATGTCATCTGGAAAATATATTCCCCCATTATCTTTATTTTTTATCATCCAGCAAACTGCCGCTAATGCTGACATTGCCACAGGTGTAATTGTCGGAGTTTGCCAAAAAGATGATTTCTTATCTTTATATAAAAAGTTCTTTTTTATTCTATTTCCTACCCATACTGGTTTAAATTTACTTCCTAATAGCAACACGCCTACATATTCTGTACCTCGTTTTATATGCTCTTTATAGACAATTTCTACTCGTTTAGGATATTGAAATCCTCTTATAATTGAAATATGATTATCTTGTGGTCTATTTATATCTGGTTGAAGGTAATCATTTACTCTAGCTTTTTTTAAGTATTCTACAGCAAATTCACAAGGAGAATATAGAAATATAACTGTTGGTCTATATACAACTTTCTTTTCTCTTTTTACTTCAAGAGCCTTTGCAATAGTAATTGTCTCTTCATGAGGTACTAAAAAACCTTCAAACTTGCCTTTTGGATAATATGTTTTTCCTACTTTATTAATTGCGATATCTTTAAATTCTAAAAATCCATTTTTTAAGTCTAAATTCTTACATTCTTTTTCATAATCTATTTTTTCGCTGGTACCAATATCAGCAGTTGCTTCACTTAACATCTCAAAGAAGAATGAATCTGCAGACCATGTACTATATAACTTGTTTTCATCAAATTTATCTTTAATTTCTTGATAATCATTGTCATTTACATGTATTTGTTTTAGTTCAAGAGCTTCTGCAAGTTCATTGAATTTATTTTCTTTTAAAAGTTTATTATACTCCTGATTATGTTTAAATTGTTTTTTCACAATATATGCAAATCCTGCTTTTACAAAATGTGAGACTAATCCAGGATTGTTCCCATGCTGTAACACAATAGGAAATTTATTTACATTACTTTTTTTCTTTAATTGATCTCGTAATTCATTTTTTTTCAAATTTTCTTCAAAAATATTATACCAATTATCGCTCCAATCAGTTTCTCCTGTATTTAAATACATTATATTTTTATTGGCACACCATTCTATAAAATCTTTTGTACCAACACTATCAGCAAAATCAATTAATAAATCTCCTTCATTTAGATATTCTGAAAATATTTTTTTAAAATTTTTTCTATTAATATCAGCTACAATGAAGTTTCCCATCTTTCCTCCAAGCTCAAGAAAAAATGTATATTCCAGTTTATCTCTAGATATTACAAAATATTTATCTTTATCAAATTTTATTTCCTTAGGAATTTTCTCAAAAAAACTTTTTCCTACTGCACCAAAACCAAATTGTACTATTTTATTGTTAAATTCAATCATTATTCTATATTTCTTCTTTCTCTAATCGTTCTTTTATTGTTTTCTTTAATATAACTTTTTTGGGAAATGAGTATCCATCTGTTATATAAATTTCAATTCCTTTTTCTTGAAGTTTTAAAAAAATCTTTTTCAAGTCTCGTTGAATTGTATCTCCTACAACTATTATTTTTGTTATACCATTTTGTTTAAAGTATTCAGCTGATGGAATATCTTGTTTGTATAAATCCCAACTGTTATCAAAAATTGATTCTTTTACTCTATATCTATTAGTGCGATAACTATCTAATAAGAATGCTGGGTTTGCATCATTTTTTAGCTGTATATTTTTTAGCTTTTGGCTACCATTGATTAAACAGCTTTCAACTAAATAAGTATTTGTAGTAGCTTGTGAACCTTGTTGTTCATCAGTTCCATTAAATAACGGAATTGGTCTATACCCCATATGAGCTAGATCTATACCAAGTTCTATACTTTCTTTACCTGGTAAGTCAATCAATATAGCAACATCTTGCTGATATTGTTTTAAAAACATTGCTTTTCTATCTACCCAGTCCACAATGGGTTTTCTATGATAAGTATCAATTGCAACAAAGGGAACTGGTCTTACCCAATCTATCCATTTTGCACCATTCGGTGCATATATTTTATATACTTCTTTTCCTATCATCTTTTTATCCTCTACTTTTCAATCAATACGGGAATATCTTCAGCGTATGAATCAATTCTTGGATATGGACTCATTCTTGCATAATACCCTGCATGTTCTCCTTCAATTGTGTATGAACCAATGCAAATATGATATTCTTTCCCCTCTTCACTTTTTAACGGTTTACTTTGAAATCTTTTTTGTGCTAAATATTGTTTTGGATGTTTTTTTACATCCTGCAAAATTCTTTCATATTCATCATCTTTGCAAGCCTCTTGTATGCTAATTCTCTCTCCTACTCTACCATAAACAGGTTTATATATAAATCCTTTTTTCAAACCTAAATCTTTTACCTCTAGTGTTTCTGGTAGTAAGTTTTGCCATGTTTTCATACGAATACCTGCTTTTTCTAAGTCTTTCCAGACAAAAGGAAATCTTTTACTTTGCGCATATATGCTAATGGGGTGATTGCAAGATTTAGTTGTAGTGTTAAAATATCCATCCCATCTACGTGGTTTCATTTGAATAAGCCATTCCAATGGTGTAAATCTAAAAATTAAATCTATACTTACTTGATTATTCTCTAAAATACAATAAGCTTTTTTCTCTTTAAAATTTATATGGTCTGCTGCTCCATAAATAATCTTATACCCTTCTTTTTCAAGTCTATCACCTAAGTATTGCATAACTTGCCTATCGTCACTAAAACAAGTGCAATGTACCATCATAATAGTACCTCTATTGTTTAATTGATTGTTTATAGCTTTTACCATTTTTTCTCCGAATGAAGTATATTCTAATTCAGGCATGTCAATTGTTTTACGTGCTATATCTGGTAATAGTGAACTTTCTGCAAAACCTCCTGGGCAATCACTATTTACCTCAGTTACAACCCAATTATTATCTACACTTGGATGAAAATCGTATCTCATAAGTCTAATATTTTGAGTTTTGTCATAGTCTTGCATATTTGGTATTTGCTCTATAATTTTTCTAGGAAGTGCTAGTTTTTTTGCAATTTTCATATTTTTATTTAAATATTCTTCTGCTAATCTTGTTTCTTTATCTAGACTTTCAGTTAATTTTATTATTTCTTCATTTTCTTCTTTTGTTAATATCAATACGTATTTAGATAAAGTGTTGCTATCACAAAATTGTGGATCCCATTTATAGCAATCAAACATGGCTTGAATTTTATATTCATAATATTTATCCTCGGAAATTTTGATTAATTTCATAACTATCTCTTTTCTTCTACAAATTTATGCTATTGATTATCTTTCCAAAAATTACTAATGATATTAGCAAGTTCTTTTGGATTATCCTTATTTACTTCATGTTCTGCATTTTTTATAATTTTAATTTTACTATTTTGTATTACTTGATTTAACTGTTTTGCACTTTTCATATTGATATTATCTTTTTCTCCACATATAATTAGTGTGTTACATTTTATATTTGGTGCTTTCTCTGGAATAGATAATTGGCTCATTGATTTTAATAATCTAATCATATCACTTTTAGGGCAACCTATTTTTTCAAATATTCTTTTAGGCATAAACTTATAAACTATGTTTTGTATAATAAACATAGTCTTTGGTATTTCGTAAGGTACTCCTATAAGCATTATTGAATTTACCTTTTCTGGAAATTCTGCTACATAATCAATGGCAAGTACTCCACCAAGAGAAAGCCCTACTAAATTTACTTTCTCATTAAAATGATTACAATAATCAGTAAATGTTTTATACATATTTTCATAATTTACTTGATAATTCTTTACAATAGAAAATAAATTAGGTGTCTCAATATTTATCTTACTATTCTTTAATTGATTTTTTACTTCATTCCAACTTGTTTCATCTTGTCCCAATCCATGAACTAGAATATTTACCATAATTTAATCTCCTTTATAAATTGTAATTTGTCTTTTATATTTCATTTATTATTCTATCTAAATTGGAAAAATCGGTAAAATTCACTTTTTTATTATAAGTATCTATCATCGCTTTGTCTTCTGCTGTTTTCTTTTCTTCTGGTAAATTTTTAACTGTATTATACAGTAATTTCATCATTGTTTTATGAGCTAAATTTAATTTTGTATAGTCAATTCCCCCTCTTAAATGAAATATTTTTGCTTTTTCAAAAATTTCTTTATTTAGTTGTCTTTTTATATTATTTCTTATGTTATTTTTATTTACTTCATCTGTTGGATCTGCAAGTCCAACTGTAGCTAGTATAATTGTTTTATTGGTTATGTTGTTTAATTTTTTTAATGTTTTAGCCATTCCTAATACACCACCTGCATATAATCCTCCTAAGTAAATAATCTTATCATAATCATTTATTTCTTTTACATTTTCAAAAGAAATCGCTTCTATATTAGTTCTTCTAGAAAGTTCTTCTGCATATTGTTTTGTTGTTCCATAATGAGAACCATATATAATAATACTACTCATAATTCCTCCCAATTAAATTATTTCTTAAAAACTAAAATCGCTTTTGCTGTTCCAGTAATTGACATTGTAACAAGTGAGTATTCTTCTTGCAACATTGCATTAGCCTCTTTTTCTATTTTTTCCGCCATATTTTCTGCTTTTGGCGAATAATCTATAACTACCGTTTTATACATTTTAACACCAATTATAATATTTTTATTCTATAAAGTCCATAAAATCAAACAAATTATCTTTTTACTTAATATAATTTAGTAAGGGTTCTAAATATTTTCTATCTGTCCAATCACATTTTTCCATTTTACTTTCCTTTCCAATTCCTAACACTAAATTACTATTTTTTTCTATGTTATCATGTTACAAATAGTTTAATATTAATTTAACTCTTATCTATTCCAAGTCATAGTATATTCTATCTCTTTTGTACTATTATCTATATTTTCACTTGTAATGATAAATCCATTTTTCTTGTAAAAACTAATCGCACTTTTATTTTTCTTATATACATTTAATTTCAAATTGTTTCTATTTTCTTTTACTTTATTTAATAAAGATGTTCCTATCCCTTTACTCTGATTATTTCTATCAACAAAAATTCCTTCAACGTAGTTTTCATCTATTCCTATAAATCCCACAATGTTTTCTTCAAGAATATAAACATATACCTCTGCCTTAGGTAGAATTTCTTTTACATAGTTATAATTATTTTCCCAATATTCTTTTTGAATGAATTGGTGAGTTTTTATATTTTCATTTTTCCATATTTCCATTACATCATTTATATCGTCTTTTTTTAATTTTCTTATCATATATTTCTCCACTATAAGTTAATTTATGTTGTGATTATATATCAGAAAACATATAATTTCAACTTTTTACAGAAATGAAGAAGTATTAAATAATTTGATGTACCATTCTTTTATGATATAAATGTATTTAATAAATGTGAAGAAAATGGAAGTTTTCTCGTTACTTTAGAATGTTGGAAAGATGTACATCCTGCTTTTAAAACTATTCCTCTTGATTCTGGAGAAACATTACCTTATGGTATTTTATATTCAAAAACACCAACTGATGATGCGTTACAGTTTATCAATATTATTAAAAATGTTATTGAAAAAATTAAGTCAATAGCCAAATCTTTTTACTTGGCTATTGACTATTTTTGAAATAAAAGGGGATGTTTCTTCGTGCTAATTGCTTCTACAATTAGCACGTTTTATGTATTGACTTATTAGTTATTGATAGTGTTCTTGTACCTTTTCTGGAAGCTCTTGATATGCTACTTCTCTCCAATCTATAACTCCTCTGGCTATCATAGTTTGTAATTCTAAATATGCTCCTTCCTTTAGTTCTCTACTTGTTTTAAATGTAACTTCTTTTTCTCCTCCATTTTTATCATATGCAATTAAGGTATACTCATACCTCATATCATCCGTTGCAGAAAGTTCTTGTATTTTGGTATTATCTATTTTAGTATAACAAATATGTGATTGTAAAAACAAAAAGTAAAATATGGCAATACAAATTGCTATAACTATTACAAATACTATAACCATAAGTAATTTTTCTTTTACTTCTTCCATAATTGTTCCTCCTTTAATGCTTATATTATAGTAATTAATTGCAGTTCTTACCATTGATTTTCCTTACAATAATCTTACATTTTAGTAAGAACATTATCCATTTCTAGTAGCGTATATTTTTTATCAAAAAAGCAGTAGATATTTTCTCTACTACTTTTTTGATTTATCTTATAAAATTTGTGAAATGAACTTTCTCTTGCTCAGGTTGTTGAATTCCTTTTTCTTTTCCAGCTTCTATGCAGTGTAAGAAATATGCCATATTTCTTCCTAAAATTCTCATAGTTTGCATTCCTTCTTCATCTTTTTTTACTTCTTCTGGTGTTCCTCCATGTACCATGTTCCAGTATCTTGATGAGATAATTGGCATTTGTGTAATT